>JAILFE010000187.1 GCA_024697725.1 Oscillospiraceae bacterium | reverse complement strand
GTCGTCCAGTCCGCAGGCTGTGCGCGGGATGAATTCGCGGCATACCTCGACGACCCTTTCGTCGATCTCAGCCATATCTATATGCTCTATCGTCTTGTAGCGCGAAAGCTCTCTCAGAGTGCCGCCGTCGCCCGCACCGATCACAAGAGCCTTCTTCACGCCGGGGAAGGATGCCATAGCGGGATGTGTTATCATTTCGTGGTATATGAATTCGTCCTTTTCGGTCAGCATCATATAGCCGTCAAGTATAAGGAACCTGCCGAATTCGGGGCTCTCGAACACATCTATCCGCTGATACTCGCTCTGCTCCGAATGGAGCTGCTTATCCACACGGATCGACATTTTTGCATCCGCTGAATGAACCTCTGTAAACCATAATTCCATTTGTGATATCTCCCATTCTGAAGCATACCGTCGGACAGAACGCCAGAAAGCGGTCTGTTCAGGCGATCACGTTGATGTTCTCGGTTTTGAGATCCTCCGTACCGGTGAGGAAGCACCCCTTGACACGGCAGTAGGATATGTAATCAATGATCTCATCCGTGATGAGCTCGCCCGGGGCGATTATCGGTATGCCCGGCGGATAGCACATGACGAATTCACCGCTCACACGACCCGAGCTCTCACTTATCGGCAGAGTGGTCTGTCTGCTGTAGAAGGCGTCGTGCGGCGACATCTTGACTATAGGATTTATGTATTCGTGATCGAGCATCCCCGCCTTGCTGCGGCAGAAGCGGCGCTTTATCTCGGATAGAGCCGATACAAGGCGCTCTATGTCCTTCCAGCGGTCTCCCGCGGTGATTATCGCAAGGATATTGCCGATATCGCCGAATTCTATCTGTATATCATAGCTGTCGCGGAGTATATCGTATACCTCTATCCCCGCAAGACCGATGTCTCTTGTGAATACCGAGAGCTTTGTGCGGTCGAAATCGAAAAAATCCTCGCCGTTGCAGAGCTCCTTTGAATAGGCGTAATATCCGCCGGTCTTGTTTATCTCCTCGCGGGCGTATTCCGCCGATTCGAGCATCTTTGCGATGCTCTCTTTGCCGCGCATGGCAAGATTCTGCCTTGATATATCCAGCGATGACAGCAGGAGATACGAAGCACTCGTTGTCTGTGTCAGATTTATCACAGCGCGTATGCGCCCGATGCTCACTCCCGCGCTCTTTCCGACGAGCAGGAACGCGCTCTGTGTGAGCGAGCCGCCTGTCTTGTGCATGGATACGGCAGCGAAATCGGCGCCTGCGTCCATGCCGGATACGGGCAGTCCCTCTCCGAAATAGAAATGAGTGCCGTGAGCCTCATCGGAGAGCACCATCATGCCGTGCTCGTGGGCGGTCTTCACGATAGACCTTATATCGGAGCATACTCCGTAATAGGTGGGATTGTTCACCATAACGGCTTTGGCGTCGGGATTCTCGGCTATCGCCTTCTCCACCGAGGATACCTTCATCCCGAGAGGTATACCGAGCCTGGGATTTACTCCGGGGTCAACGTATACCGGTATTATCCCGCTCACTATCAGCGCATTTATCGCACTGCGGTGGACATTGCGAGGCATGATTATCTTGTCGCCCGCCTTGCAGACCGACATTATCATAGCCTGCACTGCCGAGGATGCGCCGTTTATCATAAAGAAACAGTGCGCGGCTCTGAAAGCCTCAGCTGCAAGACATTCCGCTTCTGCTATCACGGAAACGGGATGTATGAGGTTGTCGAGAGGCTTCATGGAGTTCACATCGACCTCCATGCAGGTGCTCCCGAGGAAAGCCGTCAGCTCGGGATTGCCCTTGCCGTGCTTGTGTCCGGGGACATCAAAGGGGACGATGCGCTCGTCGCGGTATCTGAGAAGCGCGTCGTATATCGGCGCACGATCCTGATCGTTTCCCATCAGAGCGGTACCTCACTAAAAGATATTCTGTCCGCTGAAGATCTCGATCATCTCGCGGCGGAGCAGGTCGTTTATTTCAAGTCTGCGCTTGGGAGCAAGCTCGTAGGTGTCGGTATTGAAAAGATAATTCTGGAGCTCGATCTCCTTTATCATCATTTTTGTATGGAAGATATTGGACTGGTATACATTGACATCTATCGCGTCATATCGTTTGAGAGTCTCGCTTGCGATATAGTTCTGTATAGATGTTATATCATGGTCGATGAACAGCTTCTGTCCCTTTTCGTCGCGGGTGAAGCCGCGGACGCGATAGTCGATGGTTATTATATCCGAATCAAAGCTGCCGATGAGATAATCGAGGCATTTCAGCGGGGTTATCTTTCCGCAGGTCGCAACATCGATATCGACTCTGAACGTTGTGACAGCATTGTCCGGATGGAATTCGGGATAGGTATGGACGGTAAGGTGGCTCTTGTCAAGATGTCCGACGATATTCTGCTTCTGGTCGCTCCCGATGCGCCCGAGATTGCAGGAATCATCGATCTCGTCATCATCGAGGTTCTTTTCGGATATGAGCAGCGTGGCGGAAGCGCCCTGCGGGTCATAGTCCTGTTTTGATATATTAAGCACATGAGCGCCGATCATCTCGGTCACGTCGCACAGTATCTTGGTAAGTCTGTCGGAGTTGTACTGTTCGTCGATATACTTGATATAATCCTGCTGCTCGCGCTGGCTCTTGGCATAGCAGACGTCGTAAATATTGAAGCTGAGCGATTTTGTAAGGTTGTTGAAGCCGTACAGTCGGATCTTATCGTTCAAATCTGTCATCACGTTCCTTTCACGCCGGGATCATATGGCAGGATATTGCGCGGCACAGGCCGCACGAATTACACACATAACCAATATAAATAATACGACAATATATCGGAATTGTCAAGGGCTTTGAACATTTTTTCACATTTTCACAATATTTACTGCTCCGGCGGTCATATGCCCGGATCTGTCCCGTTCCCGTCCCGTTCTTCGCGCAGATATCAGGCAATCGCAGGAGATACAGTCTTTTTTTGGCAATGTGCAATATGGGTATTGACATACGGAATAAGATTTTGTATAATAATAATGTATGTAACTATCTGCAAAGGACAGTTAATGATGTGCTGTCCTTGGATTTGAGGAGATCTCCTCGGACGGGAACGTGCTTGTAACATGAAGACTTGTAACATTAAGAAAAGCACCGGCGTCAAGGCTCTGCTGAATGCCGATGTGCTCATAGACAACAGAGCGAAATATACGATATCCGTCGTTATCATCGCATTTGTACACGGCATCCTGCTTTTGTCGTTCGTAAGTATCGGTGCGGAGATCATGGCGGTATACAACTGCTTCAGTGTGCTCAGCTATATAGTATGCGCACTGCTTGCGTATTTCAAGGGGAAATACATAGAGGCGTTCCTTTTCAGCTATGCGGAGATAATATTCCATTCTCTGCTCGCCTCGATAATGCTCGGCTGGGAATTCGGCTTTCCGCTGTATCTCATCGGGCTGATACCGATAGGCTTCGATATGGCTTTCATGATGAGAAAGACGGTTGACGGCACGGCTGTGTCGTTCATATCGGGTTTCTCGGCGACTGCGGTGTTTTTCCTGTGCCGGTACATATCGCTCAATTACGAACCGTTGTATATGGGCTATCCGCAGGATGTTGTCGTAGGGTTCTATATGTATAACGTTCTCTGTGTGGTAGTCTTCCTGTTCTCGTATTCATATGTATTCTATGCCGAGAACAAGGCGGCGCAGGCTGATCTCGAGGACAAGAACAAGAGGCTCGAATATCTTGCGGGGCATGATATGCTGACACAGCTCTGCAACCGCCGCATGATGCACGGCATACTCGACGACTACGACGAGAACGGCAGAAGCTTCTGCGTTATGATGTTCGATATCGACTTCTTCAAGAAGATAAACGATACCTACGGTCATGACTGCGGAGATGAGGTCCTGCGCCTTTTTTCGGGCGTTCTGACCGATGTGCTCACCGACGGCGGACAGGTCTGTCGCTGGGGAGGCGAGGAATTCATGGCAGTGTCGGAATGCAGCATGGATGAAGCTTACCGCATGGCTGAAGAGATACGCAAGGGCGCTGAGCGTATATCTGTGGATTACAACGGCACTGAGGTGAAGTTCACTGTCTCCTGCGGCATATCCGAGAGGACGGACAATATGAGGTCTCAGGATGCGGTGGTCGCGGCTGACAAAAACCTGTATATCGGAAAAAACTGCGGCAGGAACTGCGTTATAAGGTGACTTATATTTCCATGGTAAAAATTTGTAACAAATTATTGCAATTTGTAAGAATATGTGATATAATTGTAATATATCAATAAAAAACGATACGGAAGGGCGTTTTATGGCAGAACTTGTTTATGATTCAACCGGAAAATTGCTGTTTACCGAGGAGATGCGCAGGGAGTATACCATACTCATACCGAGTATGCTCCCGATACATTTTACATTCCTCGAAAGGATATTCCAGAACCACGGCTATAAGATGGAGCTGCTCAAGACATCGGGGCGGCGCATCGTCGATGAGGGGCTTCGCAGCGTACAGAACGATACCTGCTATCCCGCGCTGCTCGTCATAGGGCAGTTCCTCGATGCTCTGAAGAGCGGGAAATACGATGTCCACAAGACAGCGCTGATGATAACCCAGACGGGCGGAGGCTGCCGTGCCTCCAATTATATCCATCTGCTGCGCAAGGCGCTGAAAAACAACGGCCTTGAATTTGTTCCCGTGATATCGCTGAACGTTTCGGGCATCACGATGAAGGCAAAGGGCATGGATACCAGCCCCGGATTCAGACTGACGCTGCCGCTCCTGCTGGAACTTTGTACGGCGATAATCTACGGCGACCTGCTGATGAACATATCCAATCAGACCCGTCCCTATGAAGTGAACAAGGGCGATACCGACAAGCTCATAGAGGTATGGACGAACAGGCTCGTGGATATCAAATTCACCACCAAGGGCTTTGAAAAACGCGCAAAGGAGATAATCTCCGATTTCGAGGCTATACCCGTTCGCAGCGAGGAACGAATAAAGGTCGGCATTGTCGGGGAGATATTCATCAAGTTCTCCGCGATGGGCAACAATCACCTTGAAAGATTCCTCCAGGACGAGGGCGCAGAGGTCGTCGTCCCGGGTCTTATTGATATGCTGCTGTTCCTGTGCGATCATCACATAGTAGAGGGAGAGCTGTATCATACCAATCACAAGAAGTATATCTCCGCGAAGTTCGTGCAGAAGCTCCTTCTCAGTATACAGAAGAAGATGATAAATGCGGTGAGCGAGTCGAGGTTCCGTCCGCCCGCACCGTTCGAGGTCACCAAGAAAAATGTCGGTCCGTATGTATCTACAGCCAACAAGATGGGCGAGGGCTGGCTGCTGACAGCCGAAATGATCGAGCTTATCAACAGTGGTATACTGAATATAGTATGTGCACAGCCCTTCGGATGCCTTCCGAACCATATAATCGGCAAGGGCATGGTCAGGAAGATAAGGACTGTCCATCCCGAGGCGAATATCGTTGCCGTGGACTATGACCCGGGTGCAACGAGAGTCAATCAGGAGAACAGATTGAAGCTCATGCTCGCCACTGCCAAGGAAATGATGGAAGAGGAAGAGCGCAGGAAGACCGGCTGACCGTATTTCATAGCCGGAATATAGATCAGCAGCGATGCGCTGCACAAAGAGGTAGCGATTATGGATTATAATACGCAGCGAAAAGCGGTATCTGCGATCGACAGTTTCGGCAGGCGCCACAAGCTCCTGCTGCCGCTGTGTCTTGCCGCAAAGCTATTTACGATAATATTCTGCGCGATCGTGCGCTTTTTCGATATGACACTGTCCGACGACAAGGGCAGGTTTCTCGGCATCGAGAGCGGGAAAAAGCCGCGCAGTGCCGGGATACCGGAAGATACCGGCGAAAAGAAGCATATACAGCTCAGGCACCGCCCGTTGATATGGCGTGCGCTGTCCTTCACGCTGGCACTTGCATTTATGTTCATGATCGTCCCACACGGTATGGAGATACAATCGTTTGCGGCGGGGATAACTATCACGGACATCAACGGAGATTCGATCCTCGACACGGGCGAATACAATATCGGTACGACAGGGTGCGATCTTGAGGCATCCGATTTCGCAGGTGCAGGTATAACCGGGATAGGCGAAGGTGCGTTTGCCAATAAGGGCAATATCTATACCGCCGATCTTTCAAATATAACAAAAATAGGCGATAATGCATTCTACGGCGCATATTCGCTCACAAGGGTCAAGCTGAATCCCGCTATAACAGCCGATGATATCGGAGATAATGCATTCGTGGGACTTGCTCCCGATTCGGTGCTGATCTATCAGGGCACCGATCCGGATGTGCTCAACAAGCTGAAAGCAGTGACCGACAACAAAAAAACAACGGTCATCAACAATAATCCTCCCGCTGTGAGCGATGTATCTGCGATAACTGATTATGTCACAGCAAGAGGAAAGACTCTCATAGCATTTACGCCTGTCAGCGGTGCAGTCGATTATGCGGTGTACTGCAGGAAAAACGCAGGCTCCGGCTATGAAAGAATAGCATCGTATGATAAATACAGCTTTTCCGACGGCAGGCTCGGTATATCTGTTGATGACGGCAAGCTCGGCAGCAACGGCAATCAGGTCTTTCTCGCTGTAAGAGTGATCGACGGACAGGGCAATTACAGCAAGCATTTCACCGAGACACCTAACGCTGTGGTCCTCACAAACAGCTATAATCCTCAGATAACGCTTTCGAGCGATATAACAGGCAACAAAGCTGTGGTCACATGGAGCAGGATCACGATCACAGGCACAAGGTCTTCCGCTCTGAAGGATGCATATGAAGCCGATTATTATGTAGTATTCGTAAAGCACGACGGCAGCAGTGACTATGAATATGTAAAAACTATCACCAAGGGCGACAGCATGAACTCTGCCGGGAAATATGAATTCTCGACAACTATCCTCGGTTCCACAGACAGCGTTATCGTCCATGCGGTATTCGATCCCATGGAGCTCGATCAGAATGCGCTTGTGAACAAGGTGTTCTACGATAAGCCCGAATCTACGGGGATGCCCATATTCACTCAGCGCTGGCTGGATTTTGCCGCATCCTCTCCGATATCGCTTTCGGTGAGCAAGGTTACCGGTATAGATGTAACGTCGGGCGACGCGTCTATATTGGTCAAATGGCAGAACTACAAGACATTTTCCAATTATGAAGTAAGAGTATACGATGCAGGCGCGGATACATCAATATCTGCTCCTATCATGAAAAAAGACAATGCCTCAGGCGTATACTCTGTAGAGTTTTCTGAAGCCGAATGCAGCGGAAAGATCAGTCTCGGTCATAAATACGATGTATATGTAGTACCTTACGACTCGACCGTTCTTGAATCCGCCGCAGGCAAAAACGGCAAGAGCATAACCTATGTCAGGACGCCTGAGATCGACCCCGAAAAGATCGAACTGACTCCCGGCAACAGGACAGTAAAGGTCGAATGGGAACAGCCCGAAGGCTGCGGTATCACAAATGCCAAGAACTTTCGTTATAAGGTCGCACTGAAGGGCAGTGACGGGCAGCGCATACAGGCAACGTCGGGAAACAGCAATGAACTTTCCGCCACATCATACACATTCAACAATGTCAAGAACGGTGTTGAATATCAGGCATACATCACCCCGATACTTATCTGCGATGACGATGATGTCAAGAGTCAGGAACCGACAAGGCTCGAGGGAAATGAAGAGAAATCCGTAGAGACCGCTGTACCGAGGCTGGAATCCTTTGATATTATCAGTGTTGATTTCAACAGCAGTACCGATACCATTAAGGTCACATGGTCACCGGATAAGAATGCGACAGGATATAAGATCTACCGTGCGGTGACCGAAAAGGATCAGAGTCCGAATTCGTATGAATACGTAGATCAGGTCCCCGCAAATACCACTTCATACGATGACATAAGACTTGAAAACAATAAGCAGTATTGGTATAAGATCGAAGCGATCGCCGATAATGACCCGGGCAATATCTCGACAAAGCCGAGATATGAATATGTCAATGTTACGCCCGATGTGACCAATATCTCAGCAACGCCCTCAGACGGCATGATAACCGTGACATGGGATGCAGTTGACGGTGCTACGGAATACTGGCTCTATGTTGACGACCAGGAGGGCAAGGGCAATCCCTACAAGAGACTGACAGGTACGTCTTATGTGCACTATATGCCGAACGGAGAGCGTCATGTCTATTCCGTAAGGGCAATAAGGGAATTCAGGGATTCCGGCAAGGTCGAGGGAAAGATATCAAATCCTCCCGCTGTGGCTACCTCCGGCGATCTGTTCCCGCCGCCGAGCAATTTCACCGCTTCCACCGACGACGGCAGGGTGAATCTCAGCTGGAATAAGGTAGATACCGCACAGGGATACTATATCTATGAGAAAGACCCTCTGACAGGCGCGTACGTGAAGGTGGCAGATGTCACGAACGGCACGAGCACTGTCCTCACGGGGCTGAAAAACGGCGATATCAAGACCTATGCGGCAAAAGCGTACAAGACAGTACAGAACAGGGAAGTCCTCAGCGATACCTATTCTGTCGAGCAGACTGTTGTTGTCGGAAAAACGCTCAATTCTCCGGCGGATGTCAATGCGGTCGGCGGAGACGGCAAGGTGACGATAACATGGTCAAAGGTAGATGATGCCTACGGATATATCGTATACAGGCAGAACGACCTTGACGGCACATTCACTCCTATAGGAAGAGTGACCGGTCTGCAGTATGTAGATGAGGCTGTAACTGCCGGCAAGACCTATACCTATATGATAAGGGCATACAAGAATGTCAACGGCAGTATCGTCCCGAACGATGAGTATTCACTCCCCGCATCGGCAACGCCGTATGCATCGCAGTATGACGGGTCGGGGCTCTATCCGCCTGTCGATGTGGTCGCACTCGGCGAGGTCGAGAAGATCGAGGTGGACTGGAGCAAGGCAGTCGGCGCGAGCGGATATACGGTATACCGCTACAATCCCGCAGTCGAGGACTTTGAGCCGATAGCGAGAGTATCCGGCACGACATATACAGACTATAATGTTTCGCCGGGAGTAAGATACAGATATAAGATACGTTCCTATAAGGAGATACCCGGCGGCGCCACCGTGAATGATGATGAATTTTCGATGGAAGCATCTGCCGTGCCGCAGTATGACAGCAATAATCAGTCAAACGGCGTGCCGCTCACGGCTCCGATCGACTTCAACGTCACCGCTTCGGACGGCTCAGCTGATCTTTCGTGGAGCAAGGTCAAGGATGCGTTCGGATATCAGGTGTTCATAATCAACGGAGCGGGAAATCCCGTTCTGCTCACCGAGGTCACCAAGACCGCAGCAGTGCATTCGGGGCTTACAAACGGCAGCACATATACCTATGCGGTAAGAGCCTATGCCTATAACAGCGACGGCTCGGTGTCATACGGTCCGTATTCGGTATACAGGAGCGTGACGATAGGCAGCTATATCGCGCCTCCGCTCGATCTCGCGGCTGCTGCCGGAGACAAGTCCGTGACACTTGCGTGGACAGCCACCAAGGGAGCTGACGGGTACGTGGTCTACTGCCTTACCGCGGGAGACAGCTCATTCAAGCCCGTCGGGATAGTGTCCAAGCCCGGATTCGTGCATTCCGATCTTGTTAACGGACAGGAATATTCCTATATGGTAGCGGCATTCAGAAATGTCGGCAATTCAAGGGATTACAGTGATTATTCGCTCTCTGTCTCGGCGACCCCGTTCGGTGATGAGAAAAAGACAAAGACAGGATATAAGATGTTCATCGTGGGAACGACACCTCACGGGCTCAGCCATACCGAGCAGATCGCGGCGTTCTCCGACCCGGATGCGTTCAATACCGATGTCGATGTGCGCTTCAGCGAATCACCAGAGGCTACAGAGGCGGTGAGGAAGGTGCTCGACCATTATGCCGATGGTATAGACAGCTTTGATATCTTCCCGCTGGATATAACTCTCTACGTCGCAGGCACGTATACCAAGATCGAGCCTGTGAGCGGGCATTATGTGACGATAACGATGCCTATGCCCGATGATTTCACAAAGTACGGCGATGATGTGCAGCTGATACATATCACGGCTGACGGTCAGATGGAGATACTCCCGATGACAAGGAGCGGCACAGGCAGCAGTACGCTCGTGCAGTTCAAGTGCGGTGAATTTTCGCCGTTCGCATTCGTGCATTACTACACCCCCGAGGATCTTCATTCCGGCTCGGGAACGGCGGCGGGCGGCAATGTCGCTACAGGTAGCTCATCCGGAGGTATCGTATGTATGTTCACATCGACGGGCTTCAGGCTCCGCCGCAGGAACAAGATATACAAAATAATAAAGAAACAGCATCTTGCATGATGCAGTGTCATCCGCAGATACAGCCCGTGCGCATATAAAGATCCAGCCCCGAAGTGATTGGCAAATCGCTTCGGGGCGTTGTATTTTATGCGATCGGTATCATTCAATACTGCCGATATATGCCACTGATCTGTTGGCAATGGTTATGATACCGTTATCCGAATACTTTTCAAACGTCTCTGTGATCGCATCCAGATATTTATCATAATCTGTATCTCCTTCTTTGAGTGAATATGATCCCGACAGACTTCTGGCAATAAATCTGTCTTTATCATAATACAAAGGATTATCGTAAGATATATACTCATACCTGCCGTTGAAGAATTCTTTTATCCGCGGATCGTCTTTTACGATACCGCCGCTGAATCCTTTGAAATCGTGGCAGTATCTTGTATATATTTTATACAGTTCCTTATTCAGACCGTCTTCTTCTCTGACATTCCAGATCAGGAATACCTTTCCGGAGCCTTTTATTATCCGCAGGCATTCTTTTCTGAATTTGCTTACATCGAACCAATGAAACGCCTGGGCTGTTGTAATAAGATCCACACTTCTGTCTTTAAGAGTTGTAAATTCGGCATCACCGTTTATGGAATGGAATTTCGCAAAACCGGACAATTCTTTCTCTGCTGTATGTCTCATATCATCATTGGGTTCCACGCAGTAGACTTCACTGTTTCTTTCGAGCAGCTGCTTTGCGAATTTTCCCGTTCCGGAACCTATGTCCGCAATGACGGAATTTTCAGAAAACCCGTATTCATCATATAAACGATCGATAAGCTCCTCTGCATAATTTGGTCTGCCTATCGTGTAATCTTTTGCATGACCGTTGAATCTCTTTGTATTATCCATATCTTTATCATCCTCCGGATATTCACGTTTTTTGCCGTATCTCGCTCTGTTACGGTAACAATTATAGCACAGCACCGAGGGGCTGTCAACAGAAATGCCGTGTATATATGATGTCTGCGGGTGATTTTTCTGTGTGATACTGCATAATAGGTGATGCATTACAGTAAAATCTATTGTATTGATTTAACGATTATATACTTTTTTACGGGAAAATATATTGACAAATATGTCGCACCGTGATATAATCAAGGCGTGACATAAAGAGCTGCGATATATATCAGTATAAAGGAGAATGATCATTATGAAAAAGCCTGTTCATATCCCGAGCCTTGTGCTCATGATAATCGGAGCGGTGTTTTCACTGCTTCTGCCGATAGTTGCATATCCGTGCTGCATAATAAGTCTTGTTATGAGTATGAAAAGGCGCGGGGAATTCAATACCAAGCCTGTTATCATTGTTGATATCATAGCACTTGCGGTCGCACTAGTTAATTCTGTGCTGGGTGTTATCCTTTATAGTTGATCTGCAACAGGAATCTTATCACAGATCCAAAAAAGGCGGAATCATATGACAAATGAGAAAGAGATCGAAAAAGCGCTGAAGACTTATCTTCCGATGACAGAAACAGCGTTCTATATCCTGCTCTCACTTCAGACGCCGCGTCACGGCTACGGTATATCAAAGCACGTTGAAACGCTCACCAACGGCAGGATCAAGCTCGGCTCGGGTACGATATACGGTACACTCACAAAGATGCTGCGCGACAACGTGATAGAGGTATATGACGATTCGGACAAGAAGATAATCTATGTGTATACCGAGGTAGGGAAAATACTTCTTGCAAGGGAATGCGAGCGTATAGAGCTTCTGTACAGGGATTCAAGAGTGGAATGGCTGAGATAGGGGGATAGTCATGAATACATCAGTAAAAAAGGAATTCCATCCGTTTTATTGGATGGATGTGAACAAACTGGAAAAAAGATTATCCGAAATGAGTGCAGACGGGGTGCATCTGAAAAAATATGCCCCTCTGACAGGCGTGT
>JAILFE010000410.1 GCA_024697725.1 Oscillospiraceae bacterium | reverse complement strand
GACAGAAGCGGCTGCAAATCATAGATTTGCAGCGCACTACCTGATTATTGTCTGCTTATTGCTGACCGCAGGTCAGCAATAAGCAGACAAGCATTCCGAAGTTGCACTTTTTCGTGCTTTTCGGCTTTTCAAGCAGACATTAATTTAGAAAACACAGCTTTTCAAGGTGATAGCAATGAAGAGAAAAACCACAAAAGAGATCCTTGCCGAATCATTTCTGGAGCTTGCACAGAAAAAGCGTATCGACAAGATAACCATAACCGACATCACAAGCAACTGCGGTATGTCGCAGCCGACCTTCTATAATCATTTCAAAGACAAGTACGAACTGATCGTATGGATATATACAAACCATGTGAGAGAGATCATGTGCAAAATAGGCAACAAGACCTTTCTGTGGAAGGATTGTCTGCTGGGTGCTGCTTTATACTATTCCGAAAACTCAGAGTTTATCAAAAATGCGCTGAAGCATACAAGCGGTCAGGATTCATTTGTTGAGAATGTCCGGAGGATAAATACCGCTTTTCTGAAAGCGGAAGTTCAGAAACATCTGATGACCGAGCATATCCCCGATGAGACCATGGTAATGATAAAGTTCTATGCTTATGGTCTCGTGCAGTTTATGCTTGAATGGCTGCTAGGAGATATGTGCCTCACTCCTGTACAGGTTGCTGAAATATGGGATAAGAGCCTTCCTGAAACGTTAAGAAAGTATCTCTATCCATAAATTTTGTAAATACCCCCATTTTACAAAACGATTTTGTAAAGTGGGGGTATTTCTAAATTGACATATCCCGTCATGTCTGTTAATATTATGTTATGGCAGGCAGACAGCTTGCCAAGAATAATTAATAAACGGAGGTATGTCATCATGGCAGATACGAAAAAGATTCTTGAAGGTTTACAGATCATTGTTACCGATCTCGCACAGCAGGCAGACGGTCACGCTATCCAGTCAAAGATATTCGCAGCACAAGGCTTTTCCAAGCTTGGAGAAAAGTACGCCGAACACGCAGCCGAAGAAAGAGGCTATGTTGACAAGTGCATTGACCGTATCCTCGATCTCGGCGGCGAGGTGAAAAACGGTGCGAAGAAGGAAACACCTGTATATACCGATGTTGTCGAGTGGATCAAGTATGATCTTCAGGTTTCCAAAGACGGTCTTGCCTGGCTGAAAACGCTGGTAGAGGAAGCAAGGGACGATTACTCCACTTTCGATTTCCTCAAGGAATACTATCAGGACGAGGAAGATGATCTGCACTGGGATAAACAGCAGCTTGATCTGATCGAAAAGATCGGTCTCCAGAACTGGCTGAATATGCAGGTGTGATGCATCAGCTATGATACCCGACAACTTAAAAAAGGTTTTCAATGAAAATCTTTGGTATATTGCGACCTGCGGTGATGAACCGAATGTCGTTCCCGTCGGCTTCAAGCGTGTGTGTGATGACGGAAAACTTGCGATAGGTGCTGTTCTTCTTGAAACCACACTGGATAATATTCAATCAAACGGCATGATAGCTGTTGCCTGTGCAAATCCGCTTACGGGCGAAGCCTACCAGATAAAAGGAACAGCGGAGCTTGTGTATGAAGGTGAAGCCTATGAGCATTACTGCAAGCTCACAAACGATACTTTCAAGGGAACTATGGAACTGAAATGCGCAGTTATTATAACTCCGGAAAGATTGATATACGCTTCTCCGAATCAGCATAACAAAGAAGAAATACCTATATAACGGAGGGTTCACAATGGCAGAAAAGGAACAGATACTCGAAGCTATGAAAAAAGCCGGCGAACCGTTGAACGCAGGAAAGATCGCAGAACTGACGGGTCTTGACCGCAAAGTCGTTGACAAGGCAATGGCAGTGATGAAGAAAGACGGTTCGATCGTTTCTCCCGTGAGATGCAAGTGGGAGCCTGCTGAGAAATAAGCAAGATCAAGGCTGTCGGTTCTATCATCGGCAGCCTTAGCTGTAATAAGGAGGAAATCTTATGGAGATAAAAGCAGTTAAATTCAGAAAAGACGGATTCTATACACAGCCATTCGTTATGGGCGGTGAAGACGGTGCGGAGAACTATGACAAGAATGTCCGTTATCGCGGCAGTTTGCAGAATTATCTGATCGACACGGGCGATGAAGTCATTCTTGTCGATACGGGACTTCCCGCAGGAACGCCCGAAGAAGTGCCGGACGAGAATTCACCAATATTTACCGGCAAGGATATTTGCAGCTATATGGAGGCTTTTGCGGCACTCGGCTACAAGCCCGAACAGGTCACGAAAATTCTGCTTACTCACAAGCACAATGACCATTCGGGTGAATTAAAATCTTTCCCTAATGCTAAGATATATGTAAATGAAGATGAAGTATTTGCAGCTGAATTGCAGGGGCTTGAAAACATCGTTCCTGTTCGGTTTACAGACGGCGCATATCATAATTTCCCCGAAAGTCAGAAGATAGCCGAGGGCGTTTATCTCATCAAAGCAAAGGGACACACCAACGGCAACAGCATTATCATTGCCGAGAATGACGGACTGTTCTATATGCTTCACGGTGACATCACCTATGTTGACGAAGCACTTCATCAGAACAAGCTGTCCGTAGTGTATGATGACGTATCTGCGGCTCGTGAAACGCTTGACCGTGTGCGTGAGTTCGTAAGGAACAATCCGACAGTATACTGCGGCACACATACTCCGCAAGGATATGAAAATCTTGAAGCAAAGCGTGTTATGAACTTGGATGATCCTGTGCCTACTGTTCTTGCAGAGGTGGATTTCTCCGGAAAGAAGACGACAGGGAAATATGTCTGCTCGGTATGCGGTTATGTTTATGATCCGGCGGAGCATGACGGCGCAGCGTTTGAGGACTTGCCCGATGACTGGAAATGTCCGAGATGCAAGCAGGGCAAGGACAAGTTTAATCCTGCGTAAAGGAGACGTTATTGATTCGGCAATTTAAGCAGATACTTTTCCTTCCTATGCATTTATTTCAGAGTATCATCTGATCCTCGGAAACATCAGGATAATTCCTGACAGAGACTTCTTCTCTCAAAACTCTTGACAACCCCCGCCGGATGTGATACAATATAGCTGTAAATATTTAACATATTATTTACAAATCACGAGTGAAAAGGGGTTGACAAAAATGTCTGTCCGCACTATTTCTGAACAGAACAGCTATACCCTTTTCAAGAAACCGGATATGTTTATAAAAGCGTTCTCTGCCTGTGAATAACGGGCGGAGTGCGCTTTTTTGTGTTTATGAAAGGAATGATGAATTATGCAAATGACAAGAAAAACCAAAGCAAGCCGCTTCGCCGGCGTGTTCCTGTCGGTGTGCATGACGGTCTCGCTCATGGCGCAGATGTGCATACCTGCTGCTGCGGCTGATGTTCCCGACCCCGTGGGAGCTTCGTTTGTCAAGGCCGGGATCACATACTACAACGTGTATTCCACTAATTTCGACAGCGACAAGAGGTTTTACGAAGACCTTATCGACAAGAAGTCGGTGCTTCTTGACATTGACGGCAGCAGCGGCGCAAAGAAATACTCGATCGCTGATATGTGGTTTTTGACACAGTTGGGTATTTTTGATAAAATGGGTTTTAAGTATGGTCCTT
>JAILFE010000362.1 GCA_024697725.1 Oscillospiraceae bacterium | reverse complement strand
GAATACAAGGATCTCGTCATAAAGGCGAAGGATACCGATAATGTTGTGACCGGAAGGACCACGGGTCATCCGTGCAGGAACCTGAAGACAAAGTTTTCGAGAAATCTTGCCGCAAACGAGATGAGCGGAAAGATAACTCCCGAAGAATTTGAAAATATCACTGTAGGCTCTCTGCGCAAGGCTGTAAAGGACGGCAATCTTGAGGAGGGTTCGTTCCTATGCGGTCTTATCGCGGGAATGGTGAACGAGATAAAGCCCTGCTCCGGGATAATAGAGAGTATGTTCGCAGAAGCCGGAAAGCTCCTTAATGTTGAGTTCTGACGGCGCAAACGGAGGAGATATATATGTCAAAAACAGCTTTGATAACAGGCTCGGCACGCGGCATAGGCGCGGCGATAGCCATCAGGCTCGCAAAGGACGGCTATGATATCGCACTCAACGATATCAGCGAGTCGATGTTCGAGAACAACGAGACAGTAGAGGCGATAAAGGCTCTCGGCAGACAGTGCGAGATATTCGTCGCAGATGTTTCGGATCATTCGCAGTGCGAAAAGATCGTCAAGGACATAAAGGCACGCTTCGGGTCTATAGACTGCCTTGTCAACAATGCGGGTATAACCCGTGACGGACTTGCGGCAAGGATGCCGGAGGAACAGTACGATCTCGTTATAGCCGTGAACCAGAAGAGCGTATTCAATATGATGAAGCTCGTGGGGAGCGTTATGCTCCGCCAGAAATCGGGAAAGATAATAAGTCTTGCTTCGGTTGCGGGACTTTACGGAAATCCCGGTCAGATAAATTACAGCGCATCCAAGGGAGCGATAATCGCCATGACAAAGACTATGGCAAAGGAACTCGGCTCCCGCGGCATCACGGTCAATGCGGTCGCACCGGGCTTTATCAAGACCCCGATGACCGACAAGCTGACCGATGAGCAGCGCGAAAAGATGCTCGAGCTTATCGCTATGAAGCGCTACGGTCTCCCCGAGGAGATCGCAGGCGTGGTATCGTTCCTTGCATCGGATGATTCTTCCTATGTTACGGGACAGGTCATCGAGATCTCGGGCGGACTTATGATGTGACGCAGGTGCGTCTTTTCGGAGGAAAAGTTATGTCAAGAAGAGCAGTTATAACCGGCATGGGCATGATAACGCCCATAGGCGCGTCGGTCGAAACATTCTATGATAGTATAAAGGCAAACAGGCTGGGTTTTTCATTTCTCGGCGACAGGGTATCTCCCGATCTTGCGGTGAAGATCGCCGCGACGGTCAACGAATTTGAACCGGAAAGATATATCGAGGACAAGAAGGAGATAAAGAGGCTCGACCGCTTTACGCAGTTTGCCGTATATTCGGCGCTGCAGGCTCTCGAGGACTGCGGCACCCGCTTTGAGGATATCGACCCGTTCCGTGCGGGCGTTATATGCGGTGTCGGGATCGGCGGACTTGATCTCACGCTGCAGGAACAGACAAAATATCTCGAAAAGGGACCGAACCGCATATCCGTGTTCTATATCCCGATGATGATAGGCAATATGGCGGCAGGAACTATCGCTATGAAGACAGGATTCAAGGGCGCGAACTTCTGCACGACTACAGCCTGTGCATCGTCTACTCACGCAATAGGAGAGGCGTTCCGCAAGATAAAGGACGGATATCTTGATGTGTGTCTGGCGGGCGGCGCGGAGTCTTGTGTAAGTGAATTTGATTTCGGCGGCTTCAACAATATGAAGGCGCTCTCGCGCTCGGAGGATCTCGAACGCTGTTCGATACCCTTTGACAAGGAAAGGAACGGCTTTGTGCTCGGCGAGGGCAGCGCAGTTCTCGTTATCGAGGAATACGAGCACGCTAAGGCACGCGGAGCAAAGATATACGCGGAGATCGCGGGCTACGGCGCTACGGCGGATGCTTACCATATGACCAGTCCCTCACCCACGGGCGAGGCTGCGGCTGCGGGCATGAGGATGGCATACGAGGAGGCAGGGCTCGCGGCGGAGGATATAGACTATATCAACGCGCACGGCACTTCCACGGGTCTTAACGACAAATACGAGACTACAGCCATAAAGCTCGCGCTCGGCGAGAAAAAGGCTTACAATACGGCTATAAATTCCACAAAATCCATGACGGGGCATCTTCTCGGCGCTGCGGGCGCTGTGGAAGCGGTAATGACCGCGCTTTCCTGCCGCGATGATTTCGTTCACCGCACGGTGGGCTACAAGGTGCCGGATCCCGAATGCGATCTTGATTATGTTACCGAGGGCAACCGTCATATGACTGTTGATGCGGCGCTTTCCAACAGCCTCGGTTTCGGCGGACACAACGCCACTATCTGTATGAAAAAATTTGTAGATTGAGCTTGAAAGGCGGATCAGTATGCTTGATTTGGAAGACCTTACCCTTGATGATATAAGCGCACTTGCGGATATAATCAATGAAAAGCACCTCGGCAGGATTGAGCTGAAAAACGGTGAACGCTCGGTAGTTCTGGATTCGCATCCGCCGATGCCTCCTCATATGCCGATACACGGGGCGGAGGATATGCAGATGATGCATATGCCGCCGTTCCCGCCAAAGCAGTTTGACCCGATGCCCGGCACCTTCAACAGCGCTGCTGCCGATGCGCACCCCTCGGTGGAGACTCAGACCGCCCATAACGGGAATGTGGTAAAATCACCGATAGTCGGCACATACTATGCCGCGCCCGCACCCGGCAAGCCGCCGTTCGTTACGGTTGGCAGCAAGGTCAGAAAGGGCGATACTATAATGATAATCGAGTCGATGAAGCTGATGAACGAGATACAGAGCGAATTTGACGGCACGGTATCGGAGATTATCGCCAAGGACGGACAGGCTGTTGATTACGATCAGCCGATAATGATAATAAAATGATCGGGAGAATGCTATGGCAATTATGAATAAGGAACAGATCATGGAGATAATACCTCACCGTGATCCGTTTTTGCTGATAGATGATATACTTGAACTTGAACCGGGCGTGAGATGCGTTGCCGAAAAATTCATGTCGGAGGACGAATTCTGGTTCAAAGGACATTTTCCGGGATATCCCGTGGTGCCGGGAGTGCTCATGGTGGAGATGCTCGCACAGACGGGCTGCGTTGCCATGCTGACACTTCCCGAAAACAAGGGAAAGCTCGGATTTTTCGGCGGTATCAAGGAAGCAAAATTCCGCAGACAGGTCGTTCCCGGGGATATCCTCCGCCTTGAAACGGAGATAATCAAGGTCAAGGGACCCGTCGGCGTCGGAAAGGGCATTGCGACCGTGAACGGCGAAAAGGCTGTTTCGGCTGAGATCACCTTTGCGATAAAATAATATACAGAGTGACTTGAGATTATGATAGAAAAGATACTTATCGCAAACCGCGGAGAGATCGCGGTGAGGATAATCCGTGCCTGCAGGGAGCTTGGCATAAAGACGGTGGCGGTCTTTTCCACCGCCGACCGCAATGCCCTCCATGCGAGGATAGCGGATGAGGCAGTATGTATAGGCGCACCCGCACCGAAGGACAGCTATCTCAACCAGAGGTCGATAATAGCTGCCTGTGAGGTCACGGGAGCTGCGGCGATACACCCCGGTTTCGGATTTCTGTCCGAAAATGCCGTGTTTGCCGAGATGTGCCGTAAATGCGGGATCAATTTCATAGGCCCGTCGCCCGAATCCATAAGGATGCTCGGCGACAAGGCGGCAGCCAAGTCCGCGATGAAGGAGGCGGGAGTCCCCGTGATACCCGGCTCGGACGGCGCTGTGAAGGATATGGATGAGATAAAGCGTATAGCGGGTGAGATCGGCTATCCGCTGATGATAAAGGCATCGGCTGGCGGCGGCGGCAGAGGGATAAGGCTCGTCACCGAGGAAGCACAGCTCGAGACCAGTGTTATTGCCGCAAAAGAGGAAGCAAAGAAGTATTTCGGCGACGACAGCGTATATATCGAAAAATTCCTCATAAACCCCAAGCATATCGAGATACAGATCCTTGCCGACAAGCATGGGAACATCGTATACCTCGGCGAGCGCGACTGCTCGATGCAGCGCCACAATCAGAAGGTGCTCGAGGAAGCACCCTCCACGATAGTTGATGAGGATATGCGCCGCCGTATGGGCGAGGCTGCGGCTGCGGCTGCAAGAGTGTGCGGAT
>JAILFE010000156.1 GCA_024697725.1 Oscillospiraceae bacterium | reverse complement strand
GTACGGCGGAGGAGGTTATCCCGACGGTATCACGAGTGAATCCATCCCCGAAGAAGCAAGGATAATCGCTGTTGCCGATGCTTATGACGCCATGACCAGCAAACGCAGCTACCGCGATGCTCTTACACAGGAATATGTAAGGTCGGAGATCGAAAAGGGAAAAGGAACACAGTTTGATCCGAAATTCGCGGATATCATGCTTGAAATGATAGATGAAGATCCCGATTATCTCATGAGGGAAAAATAAATGAACAATAATAACAATAATATCCCTGGAATAGAACAGAACGAACTGATAAGGACTTCTCATCTCACAATACTGATGTGCTTTACCGGTTTTTCTCTGGCGCTCATCGGAGAATCATTGATCCTGAAATGGGAAGGCTGGGTGCTTGTTCTTATTGCCGCAGCCATAGTATTCTGCTGGACACTTCACATACAGAACAGATTTTCGGAAAAGGCAAGATTATGGATATACTCTATCCTGATGATGGGTACATTCTACTATTACGGGATACATGAAACGAGCACATTTGATCTTGCGACTGTTATGTGTACGGTCATCATCCTTTATTCCATGACAGGCGAAAAAAAGCTCATTGATCTGTGTCAGATAGCATATTTTGTCACAATGTCATACGAGATCATCAAGATAGTCAAGTCCGGCAGGACGATCGAGACACTTGAAGCGACACGTATCCTGCTGCACTACGCTATGATAATCATGGCAGGCAGACTTGCACGGCTGATAATAGACAAGTGGATAAACGTACTGGAAAAATCGCATCACGAGATAGAACAGCTCACTGATTCCACGGAAAGACTGAATGACTTTCTTGCGAATATCTCGCATGAGCTCCGCACACCGATAAATGCGGTGACGGGTCTTTCGGCTGTATGCGCCGAAAATGTATGTGATGAAAAACTGCGGAAAGAGATAATAGCCGTAAATGAGGCGGGAATGAGGATCGCCGCCCAGGTCGGGGATATCCTCGATTACTCCGAAACAGACAGCAATACCCTTGCTTTATGCAACGAGGATTATATGCTCTCGTCACTTCTGAATGATCTGGCAAACGAGGTGCGCCCTTATTGCCCGGATGAGCTTGAACTTATCATCGACGTCGATTACGATATACCTACCGTGATGAACGGCGACGCCGAAAAACTGAAAAAGATACTCCGTCATCTTATTATCAACGGTCTGAAATACACAAAGGAAGGCGGAGTATATGTACATATCTCCTCTGCAAAAGAGGATTACGGGATAAATCTCTGCATCGAAGTCAAGGATACAGGAATTGGCATGAGCGTCGAAGAGATCGAAAGGATCACAGAACGCTTCTATCAGGTAAATTCGGGAAGGACACGGTCAAGCGGCGGTCTCGGACTGGGAATGTCGATAGTTTCGGGATTCACTTCCGCTCTCGGCGGGTTTATGGTGATCGAGAGCAGACAGGGAACGGGAACTTCCGTCCGTGTCAGCATACCGCAGAAGGTAGTTGACAATACAAGCTGTATATCCGTTTCCAAACGTGATGATCTTTGCCTCGGTGCATTTCTTAATTTTGAAAAATATACCTGCCCCGAGGTAAGAGAATACTATAACCATGCGGTAATGAACATAGCAAAAGGTCTTAATGTGCAGCTGCACAGAGTCGATAATGCCGTTAATCTGAAAAAACTGACAGATACAGCCGGACTTACACACCTGTTCGTGGGAGATGAAGAATACCGCTCAAACAAGGAGCTTATCCGGAGCTTTGCGGATAAGATGAAAATAATAGTTGTCACGAACAAAAAAGACGAGATCCCCGCAAATACGGGAATAATGACAATGGAAAAGCCGTTCTACTGTTTCCCCGTGGTCACGGTGCTGAATGAAAATACTGTTGATACAGACGCCGCAGAAGGCGTTTTGACTTGCAGGGATGTAAGTATTCTTGTGGTGGACGATGAACCGATGAATCTTACCGTGGCAAGGAGTATTTTCGGAAAATACGGCATACAGGTATTTACTGCCGAATCGGGACAGCAGGCAATTGAAATGTGCAGGGAAGATGAATTCGACATCGTGTTCATGGATCATATGATGCCAAAAATGGACGGCGTTGAAGCAATGAAGCATCTCCGCTCAGACCCCGAACGCAAAAAGAAGGAATTCCCGATTGTAGCTCTTACAGCAAATGCCGTGAGCACAGCAAAAGAGATGTTTTTAAGAGAGGGCTTTGACGGATTTGTAAGCAAGCCCATAAACCTCACGGAGCTTGAAAGAGTTATGAAAAAGGTACTCCCCTCTTCAAAGATATACTATGAAAAGCCCGCCGCCGTCAGGAATGACGATACACCTGCAAATGCCGCTGCAAATCCTGCTGTAAATGCCGATGCAAAAGCCGCTGTAAATGCTGCTGCAAAAGTCATACCGGATAATCCTCCGGAACCTGTTGTATCTTCACCCGCTGAAATACTGAAACAGTACGGCGTTGATATCAAGACCGGACTCGACTACTGCATGAATGACGAGGATTTCTACCGTCAGCTCATGATACAGTTTGCGGATGAATCCATCGGAAAACGCAGGGATATAGAACGTTTCTTTGCCGAAAAGAACCTCAAGGACTATGAAATACTTGTCCATGCACTGAAGAGCACATCAAAAATGATAGGGTGTACCGAGCTTTCGGAAAAGGCTAAGGAACTTGAATTTGCTGCGAAAGTAAACAATTCCGATTTTATAGCCGGACATCATTCTGCTGTCATGGATATGTATGAAAAGCTTGTAGGCGGGATAAACAAGGCATACGGACGATCTGTCAATGACCACGATGCGGACAGCAGCGGAGAGATCACAGAATTTACACCGGACGGCGGAGAAGAAGACATATTTGAATTCTCTCCCGAACAGGACGGAGGATAACATGGACAAATGGAACAGATTGAAAAACAGACTTAACGACCCTTCGATCGATTTTCAGGAGCGGATATTTCTGCTTTTCACCATGATTGCCGAGGGCAGCGTTTTTCTGGTGCTGATAGCCGACATACTGCTCGGTGAGAATATCGTTGAGATCGCGGTCCTGCTCGGAACTGTTATCCTGTCGCCGATAGTAGCGCTGTTCTGCCTGAAAAAGCATAAAACAAAGATCGGAAGTATCATCATCGCATTCTCCGTAGTATTTGTGATAATGCCCGTGACATTCTTTTTCGGCGGCGGGATGTACGGAGGAGCACTGATCTGGTTTTCTTTTGCGTATCTGTATATCGGTATACTGCTGCAGGGAAAATGGCGTTTTGTCATGCTGACGTTTCTGACTGTTCTTGCTGCTGCTGAATATTACATTGCGTATCATTATCCCGAATTCATCGTGCCTCATTCCAATGCGATGTTTTATCTTGATTCGATCGTATCGGTCATACTCATAGGCCTTGTTATATACATAATGGTCTGGTTCCAGAACAAGCTTTTTATCGCCGAAAACATACGCGCAAAGAAGGAAGCCGAAAAGGTCGAAGAGCTCCTGCTTGCACAGAACAGATTCTTTTCAAGCATGAGCCACGAGATCCGCACACCGATAAATACGATAATCGGTCTGAATGAAATGATACTCCGTGAAAACATATCCGATGAAGTGGCAGAAGATGCGTCAAATGTGCGCTCTGCAAGCAAGATGCTGCTGCACCTTATCAACGATATCCTTGATATGTCCAAGCTTGATTCCGGACAGATGCAGCTTTCACCTGTGAACTATAAGCCGGGGGATATGCTTTCCGATCTTGTCGGAATGCTCTGGATAAGGGCAAAGGAAAAGGGGCTTGAGTTCAGAGTGAATGTTTCGCCCGATCTTCCGTATGAGCTCACAGGCGATGAGGTCAGGATAAAGCAGATATTGATAAATGTAGTGAACAACGCTGTAAAATATACCGAAAAGGGATCTGTTTCGCTCTCCGTAGAGTGCGGGAGCAGCGAAAACGGCAAACTGAACGTGATCTATACCGTGACCGATACGGGGATAGGCATCAAAAAAGAGAATATCCCTTATCTTTTCACAGCTTTCAGGCGCGTTGACGAAAGAAACAACCGCCATATCGAGGGTACAGGTCTCGGGCTGTCGATAGTAAAGCAGCTCGTTGATCTTATGGGCGGAAAGATCACCGTAAACAGCATCTATACAAAAGGTTCATCATTTGTTATAGAGATCCCCCAGAAGGCGGCAAGCGATAAGAAAATAGAAAATATAAATATCAAAGATCAGCACGAATCGGGATTCAATACGGCATATCAGCAGAAATTTGAAGCTCCCGAAGCAAGGATACTCGCAGTGGACGATAATGCTTCAAATCTGCTTGTCATCACAAAGCTGCTGCGCGATACCAGAGTCAGGGTCGATACTGCCGCAAGCGGTGCGGAAGCACTGAACAAAACTCTCGCCACAAACTATCATGTGATATTTATGGATCATCTTATGCCCGAAATGGACGGTATCGAGTGTCTGAAGATCATACGCACACAGATCGGCGGAAAATGCAGAGAATCAAAAATAGTCGCTCTGACGGCAAATGCGGACAGCCAGAGCCGTGCATTGTATGAAAGAGAAGGTTTTGACGGATATCTCGCAAAGCCTGTTTCGGGTGAGGAGATTGAAAAGGAACTTTGCCGCCTGCTTCCGAAGGATATTGTTTATATGTCATCAAGCAATGCGGAGATCCTTGAGGAAACAGTATCATGGATGCATTCGGAACGGCGCAAATCCGAGCTTGCCGTAACGACCGGGAGCGTCGCAGACCTGCCGGGAGAACTTGCGAAAAAATATAACATCGCTGTTATCCCTCATAAGATATGTACGAAAAACGGAAGGTTCAAAGACGGTCAGGAGATAGATACCGACGGACTTCTCGGATATATCAAAAAGACGAATGACAATGTTACCGCCGAGGCTCCCGATGTAAAGGAGTATGAGGATTTCTTTGCAAAGCAGCTTTCGGGTGCGAACAATATAATACATTTTTCAATATCGTCGGCGATCACTAACAGCGGCTGGAATGCCGCAAAGGAAGCGGCATCTGCATTTGATAATGTCACAGTAATAGATACGGGGCTCCTCACGAGCGGACAGGGATTGATAGCTGCCAAGGTGAGCAGACTTTACTCACGGGGCATGAGCATCAAGGAAATAATGGATAATATCGAAGAGATCAAAGCGAAAGTCAACACGAGCTTCATAGTGGAGGATCTTGACTTTCTTGCCCGTGCGGGACACATAAGTCAGCGTGTATCAGCGCTTACAAGGTCATTAATGGCAAGACCCGTTATCAAAATGAAAAAAGGCAGGCTCAGAGTTGACAAGATCTATTTCGGGACAAGGGAAAGGGCATGGAAAAGATATATAGATCATACCTTATCGCAAAGCCATGATATAGATGATGAGGAACTGTTCATAACATATGTCGGACTTACGAGCCGTGAACTTGAATCTATAAGGAAAATGACAGAGGCGCATATCAAATTCAAAAATGTTTATCTTGGCAAAGCCTCCCCTGCTATTGCCGTAAACTGCGGTGAGGGGTCTTTTGCGCTGATCTTCAGTTACAAATATACTCCGTAGCAGCATTACAGTCAACGGCACAAGAAATCGCACATACGGTCCGGGCAAAGCTTTGTGCAGACCGGATGCAAGAGTTTCAATGCCGTTTACTATACAATGAACGAGCAGAAAATACAGGTGTATACATTATGAAAAGGAAGAGTAACTATATCACGGTCATAGCAATAGCCGCGATGCTTTTGCTGACTATACTTATGGATACGCTGATTGTTTTCGGAATGACTTCAAGACAGACCGTGGATACGGGAAAATACCAGCTCGAAAGCATAAGCGGTGAGCTTGAAAGTACGATCAACGAAGCCAAGAACCTGACAATGCAGCTTGCGATAGAAGCACAGATACATCTTGATGACAAAGATGAACTCAGGGACTTTATATATGACTGCAGGGATAATCTTTCGGAATATCAGAACGGAGGATATAATATCTACATAGCAGGCAGCGGATGGGATATAATCCCCGGTCTTGTAAAGCCCAAGGGTTATGATGCCAAGCAGAGAACATGGTACACGGGCGCGGCAAGAAACGGCGGCAGCGCATATGTCACACCGCCTTATTCCGATGCTGCAACGGGAAATATATGCTACAGCGTATCGGTAATGCTTGCGGACAATGATACCGTTCTCGCTGTCGATTATACGATGGAAAACATACAGGCCCATGTAGTTAAAATGAACGAAAACGGCCTGCATAATGCCGTGATCGTCACAGAGGACGGTATAATAGCGGGAGGCTCGGACGAAACTCTTATCGGCGATACTCTTTCGGACAGACTTCCGCAGTATACCGCTGTATTCCATCTCGCGAAGAACAGCGGCGGCTTTGTTTCATACCGTATCAAATCGGGGATGCACCATGAAAATCTGTTTGCGGCAAGATCGGTGTCGGGATGGTATCTTATAGTCAGAGAGAGCGACTGGGATCTGTACCGCACATCCTATATAATGCTTCTGATAACGACATTCCTTATACTCGCGCTGATGTCGGTGATAATCGTACTTTATCTCACCTCGCTCAGAAGCAGGCGCCATGCGGAGGAAGCACTGCATTCAAAGGAAGAGTTCCTTGCGGGGATAAGCTCGGAACTTGAAGCTCCCCTGCGGAAGATACTCGGAAATTCCGACCCGGACCGTTGTCAGGATACGGATAATACCGCCGAACGTTTTTCGTCTATCCATGATGCGGGCGAACAGCTCTCGTATTCCATACGGCAGATACTTACATATTCCGACATAGTAAAATCGGAGAAAAACGAAAGATCAGCGGAGCGCGGGAAGCGCAGGAAATGGATTGTCCGCATGAACAAGCGGTTCAGGAACATCATTCTGTTCCTTCTGCTGATCGTTATGGCTGTCAGTATTTCCGCAACAGTTTTTCTAAGCACGGGACTTGCCGGGATAAAAATGGAAAACGACGTCAATATCTATGAGCATAAGTTCTCGGAATGGATATATAAGCAGAAGAGCATACTTGATATTTATGCAAGTATCATAGCTTCCGATCCCACGATCCTTGACGATTATGATTCGGCTGTACGCAGTCTCGACAACATTGCAGATCAATATCCCGAAATATCGGCGGTATATATAGCCAATCCCGAATTGGAACACAGCGTATATATGAATAACGGCTGGAGACCCGACGAGGACTTTCACGTTGAGCAAAGAGCATGGTATATCGACACGCTTGCCGCAAAGGAAGGCTGGAACATTTCTGCTCCCTATTATGACGGACAGACGGGTATGTATTGTATAACGATCTCCGAACAGGTGCATGATGAAAAAACAGGCAGATTTCTCGGGATCTTCGGAATAGACTTCTATATGGACAAGCTCGTTGAGATACTCGGTGACAGCTATTCCGAAAGCGGCTATGCTTTTCTTGCCGATGCTTCGGGGGATATAATCAATCACCCTTACGGAACATATCAGATGTCGGTAGACAGTACAACGAACATTTCCGAACTGAATTACGGAGAAGTCGCAGCAGACGGCAGCACGACAATAATACGGGACTATGATAATTCATTCAGGATAATAACCGCAAAACACAGTGAATTATCGAATTTCACCGTGTACAAGGTGACGGGGTTCTGGGATATATACGGTCAGGGCTTTATAGTCGCTGTTCTGTGCTTTACGGCTGTTTCCGTAAGTATCATCATAGTCTATGTGATACTGTCAAGATTTATCATATGGCAGGACAGCGTGAACCGCCGTATGAAAAAAGCTGCGTCCGCAGCCAAGGCGGCAGATGCTGCAAAAGGACGCTTCCTTGCGCAGATGTCGCATGAGATAAGAACTCCGATAAATGCCATACTCGGCATGAACGAGATGATACTGCACGAATCGGATAACAGGAATATACTCGAATA
>JAILFE010000169.1 GCA_024697725.1 Oscillospiraceae bacterium | reverse complement strand
TCGCCGCCCATTTTATCCATGAGCATACTTGCGATATACAGTCCCAGACCGCTTCCTTCCTTGCCGCCGTGATCTTTGCCGCGGTAGAATTTGTTCGTGATGAGCTCTATCTCATCATCGGGGACGCCGGGTCCGCTGTCGGAGATAAGGACTTCAAGGAATTCGTCCTCGATATGAGAACGCACATCTATCGGTGTGCCGGCGTACTTGTATGAATTGGCGATGATATTGCCAATCACCTGCGAGAGCCGTATTTTGTCGATGTGTATGAGCACATCGGGAATGTCCGTGAGCCGGACAAGCCCGCGGTCATCGTGTTTTGATACGATCTCCGCGATAACGGCGGAGCTTTCGTCGGTGCAGTTTACCTTGAATTCGCCAAGATCTTCCAGCGTGGAGGAAAACAGGTCGCTCACAAGCACATTTATCTCCTCTGCACGCTTGCATATGTTGTTCATCTTGAGGGTCATATCGGGAGTGACGGTCATTTCCTGTCCCTCGTTCTGTGAGAATACCGCAGCCATAAGCTCGGATGTCAGCTTTATGCCGGTCACGGGTGTTTTCAGATCATGGGAGAGCGATGCCACAAGCTCACGCTCCTTTTTCTGCAGGGCAAGCTCCCTCGCCCTTGATGCTTTCAGCTCCTCGCGCATGATGTCGAAGCTCTCGGAAAAGGCGCCGAACATATTGTCCTTGTCAATTTCAAGCGGCTTGTCGAGATCACCTGCCGCCACAAAGGAAGCAAAGTCCTTCATCCTGTCAAAGGGAAGTATCACCGTATGGCGTATATACGCGCCGTATGCCAGTACCGCCGTTATCAGCACAAGACTGCATCCGATATAAATGAGAATGATATCTGTACGCAGCCTGTCAAAACGCTTTTCGCCGTCCGTCAGTATAACGCTGCCTGTAATATGTCCGCTCTCTGTTATATAGGTGTAAGGGTAACGTTTCTTTATCGCTGTTTCAACGGTCAGCACCTCCGAACGGTCGGTGCGGTCATCAAATATCGTATTCCCGTTGATATCGAGTATCACATATTCACGTTCCTGCGGGAGTATTTCTCCCGAAGCCGCTTTGTGTGCTATCTCGTTCAAAAAGATAACATCATCGTTCCCGGCAAAGCCGCTGTCCGTTCCTGTGATCCTTACGACGGCGAACAGACCGGCAGCAAGCAGCAGGATAAGAAATACCGCAAATCTGTAAATTCTTTTCATGATACCGTTTCTTCCATCATATACCCTACGCCCCAGACCGTCTTGATAAGCTGCGGTTCCTTCGGGTCGGCTTCGATCTTCTCGCGCAGATGACGGATATGCACGGCGATAGTGCCTTCGTTGATATATTCGTCCTCCCATACGTCTTTCAGCAGATCGTCCTTTGAAACGACCCTGCCGCGGTTCGAGTAAAGATAATACAGCAGCTTGTATTCCAGTGCCTTCAGAGTTATCTCCTTACCGCCGGAGATTATCTTGTGGATATTGGTATTGAGGTATATATCGCCGATGAGCTTCACAAGGCCGTCATCCGACGGTGTGACGCTATGCACCGCACCGTTGTTTTCCCTTGTTCTGTCATACCGTGCCGCCGCAGCTTTTACCTTGGCAAGCAGAACGCTCAGGGTATAGGGCTTTGTTATGTAATCATCGCCGCCGATGTTCAGTGCGATAAGCGCGTCTCTGTCGCTTGTGCGGGCGCTGATAAAGAATATGGGTATATCGCAGTTGTCTCTGACTTTTTTGCATAGGTCGAAGCCCGACTTGTCGCCGAGGTTTATATCGAGCAGAAGCAGCGACACATCATGTGCATCGATAAAAGCAACAGCATCATCATAGCTCGTGACATAAGCGGTCTTTACACCGAACATATTGAAATATTCGGATGTAGCTGCGGCGATCATCTCATCATCGTCTATCATCAGGACTTTGTAATCTTCTTTATCCATAGCTTCACCTGTTTCACGGACTTCTTCACCGGTCTGTCCGGAGCATTTCTTTCTCGGAATATTATATCAGACCTTGTCCTAAAAGTCAATCCGCCGTCACAAAAAGACCGTAAGTCCTATTGAATTTCGTATCAGGATATGATATAATCGGTTGTATACAGAATATCAAAGAGCAGGAGGCGGTGAGATCATGCCGGGAAACGCCTTGCAACGATCATACCATAAAATCAGGAAAGGAGAGTATGATCTAGTCTCAGCTATATCATACAGGCAGATATTATGTCCGATAAAGTCATAGTACGGCGTGCGAGGGAGGAAGATATACCCGCTGTTATGGAACTGCTCAGACAGGTAAACAAGGTGCATCATGACGGACGTCCCGATCTGTTCAGACTGGCGACAAAATATACTGAGGATGAGCTTCGCGCTATCCTGCATAACGAGCATACACCGGTATTTGTCTGCAATGACAGCTCGGGGCGCGTGCTCGGTCACGGCTTCTGTATTCTGCAGCGCCCCGTTAATACAAGACTGCAAAACGATATCCTGACGCTGTATATCGACGATATATGCGTAGACGAAAATGCCCGCGGGCGGCATATCGGAAGTGCTATCTATGAGCATATCCTTGACTTTGCCCGTCAGAACGGCTGCTATAATGTCACACTCAATGTGTGGAACTGCAATCCCGGTGCTGTCGCATTTTATGAAAAGCTCGGACTTGTACCGTATAAGATAGGAATGGAAAAGATATTATAAAATATATGTCGGGAAAGCAAGTGCAAAAAGGCTCTGCGGATATTTCTGCGCAGAGCCTTAATTTAATGTCTGCTTATTGCTGACCTACGGTCAGCAATAAGCAGACATTAATCAGGTAGTGCGCTGCAAATCTTTGATTTGCAGCAGCAGAAGCGGCTGTAAGCAGCAGCTTCTGCCAATAACCGCCCGTAGGGCGGTTATTGAGCACGCACTAATTTATATATCGGTGAATTTGTACATCTCAAAATACACGACCGCCGTTATCATGAGCGCATTGCAGATAAATCCCGCAGCGAACCGCAGCGAGCGCCCCTTCTGCTTTATCAGCGCGTATGCGGAATATACCGCCGCCGCTGCACATACAGCCGTGCATATGATCTGTATGATGCCGATGACAGCGCCTGCGGTGAACGGCAGTCCGCCCATGGATTCACTGAATACCGCATATATCGACAGGAATGTGATGACCGAGACTGTCTGTGCGAGCTGTCCCGCAGAAAGTACGTTCTGACCGTTATAGGCTGTGAGCCTTCCGTGCTTTTTGTATTTCAGGCGGATGAGCAGCATAAATACCGACATCACCGCCAGCAGGATATATGCCGTGATAAGGCAGAGCTTTGCAAGATATGTGTTGTCGCAGATAAGGTCACAGGAGGGCTGTTCTATGACCGTTCTTCCGTCGGGCAGGGTCCTTGTGCCGAATATCATCGCGCTCTCGGGGGGTACATTGCCCGAAACATCTATCGGCAGGAGCAGGCTTTCGTGCTTTATGC
>JAILFE010000101.1 GCA_024697725.1 Oscillospiraceae bacterium | reverse complement strand
GCTCCTTTGCGAGTTTCTCCTTAAAGCTGTTCTTTTTGAGCTGCTCTATCCTGTCTGCAAATCTGCCGCCGTTTTCATCTCCGTCAACATAGTGATACTTCTTTGACTTCCGATGTTCGACACGCTGTTTCTGTTCTTCGGGAGCTTTTCCTTTTAGGATATTCATGAAACGCTTTTTCGTTTCATTGATCGCCAGCACCGCAGAGATATCCATAATCGCCGAACCTATGCTGTCCGATCTTTCAACTGAACTTACTGTTCCACCCACATCTGAAACAGCCTTTCCGCTGCTTCCCGAATTGTTCCTCAGTAGTTTTGCGGCAGGCTGAATAGAGAGCCTTGCGGCATCTCCGCTCTGAACCGCATCGGAATATTCCGAAATAAATTCTCCCGAAGAAACAAGTCCGTCACCTATATCCGCATATTTGCGGAACTTGGTTTTTTCGGCTAAAACTGTTCCCGATACATCGTGAAAATACTCTCCGGAATTGTCAGAGGAAACCCGATTATTATGGTAATATTCCTTTGTTGTATTCTCTGCAAGCAAAGCATTTACACCGCTTCTTTCGGTTTCCGCCGAATCGGAGTTTCTCATGTTTGCAGATAGGATATTTCTTTCCGCTGTTATAGCTGCGGCGGTCTGTGTCTCTGCATCTCTCCTGCGAAGTTCAGCCTGAATGTTGTTCCTGCGCCGGATAATCGCCTTTTCATAAGCCTGCTTTATGGCAGTTTTTCTGCGGTATTCACTGCTTGATTCAATTTCGTATCTTTCAGAATTGCCGATAAAACGTCCCTCATACGGCTTTGAAGCTTCTTTATAGGTAACAGTCCTATCATCTGAAACACCGTGTTTCTCCGATGTCGGGATATCGAGAATATCATCATCGGAGTATGATGACATAAGTCTTTCCTCGGTCAGCTTTCTTTCAAGCTGCAATTTGATGTACGCTGCCTTCTTCATTCTTTCGGCTATTTCGGGAGAGATAACACGATGCTCCGCATTTCCATTTCTGTCCTCAATACGATGACTGCCATGTTCAGCAGAATTTTCAGTTTCATCTTTTCGTCGCTCTGTTTCATTCTTTGTGAGAGTTTCACCGCTTGAAGCCGCATCAGAAACATATTCTTCGGTATGATTCGCTATATTTTTTTCCTGCGAGATCATCTCCTTTATATATGCGGCTCTCCTGCGGAGCTTTTCATCTCTGACCGAGGAATTTTCCGTATGCTTTTCACGGTCTTTCCTCGGTGCTTTTACCCTGTGCTGCGGTTCCCCGTCAAGTGCTTTTTCCTCATGACGGATACCGGAAGAAGCCGCAGCAGTAATAAATCCCGTATCACGGCTTCTTTTGGAAAATCTGAACCGTTTGTTTTTCAGACTTCGATTTGCAAACATTACCGCTTTTCGTCGTCTTATCTCATCGGCAGGGATCTCGCCCTCCGGCTTGTCCTGCCTTTCATTTATTTCAGCCATCGGGCAGCCTCCTTACTCTGTTTCATCCTTTTGCAGCATTTTCATCGTCTCATTGAAATTCGTCGTAAGTTTACCGTAGAGCGCAGTATCCTTCGGGAATTCATCATAGAACGGTATCTTGTCCTTGCCGCCGAGAACCAATATTCCATGACCCGGCGGCGTATCGTTCACATACTGAATCTCACTGTCTGTGAAATGAAGCACGTCCTGCAACTTCGCGGCATCCGTTGGATTCTGTTTCAACAGTGCAAGGAACTCCGAATTGGAAAGCATTGAACGGGATTTATCGTCTTTGAGGAGATCCTCCACATTCTGCGTAATTCCTGTTAATACACCGCCGTATTTTCTCGCACGTTTCCATAACATACGCAAATAATCTAAAGCGTACTCGTCGGAAAAGAGTAAATGAGCCTCATCGAAATAGATATATGTGGCACGACCCTTGTCCCTGTTCCGTGAGAGCCTGTTCCAGATGTAATCAAGTATCAACAGCATGGACTGTGTTTTGAGGTTGCCGTTAAGATCACGGATATCGTAAGAAATGAATCGATTGTCCGTATCAACGTTAGTTTGATTATTAAAATACCTTGCCGAACCATTGACATACATATCTATCGTAACGATCAATTTGTCCTTCATGTCCTTGTTGATATTCTCATTTTCCTCTTTCATGCAATCGAGGAAAGTACCGAGCGTCGGCATATCACGCTTATCAAGAGTATCAAGAACGCCCGACCTAATGTAAGCCTTGCGGACACAGCGGTCAACAAAGGATTTTTCCTGCGCATTAAGAGGATGTTTTGAATCCATACATGATATAAACGACGTCAGGAGCTGACACTTATCCGAGATAACATCAATTTCATCGTCTTCCAACAGCTTAAAGTCAAAATCGAACGGATTTATATAATTCTTTGAGCCGTTGGAGAATTTTACTACGGTACCCTTGCAGGCTTCGGCAAGTTTCCAGTATTCGCGTTCGGGATCAATCACAAGAATATCCGCATCGGGGAATCTCAGGAACACATCAACTATCTCACGCTTTGCAAACATAGACTTTCCGGAGCCGGGACAAGCCAAAATAAATCCGCATGGATTTATAAGCCCGGTCATTCTGTTGAACGTAATAAGGTTGTGCGAAAGCACGTTCAGACCGTAATAGATAGCATCGGACATCTGAATTTCCTTGACGTTGAACGGTATGAAAATAGCGACCGATTCACTCGGCATTGTCCTGTGCCAGCCGAATCTCCGCTGATATCCGCAGGGCAGGCAGTCATACAGACCGTCCTCCTGCTGCCATTTCATCTCGCCCTTTACACAGCCCGATCTTTTGAGGATACCCTCGATGATCTCAAGATTGTTCTCCAGTTCTTCATAGGACTTCGCCTTAATGAGTATCTGCGTATTCGTGAGGAAAAGCTTCTGATCCTTCATCGTGATCTTGTCGAATACCGACACCATTGAATCACGCTGGTTCTTTATTCTCTGCGGCATCTGCGAGCTGAAATTGCCGTGCTGCGCCGCCTTGACCTCACGCTTTGCCATGTCCGTATCAATGGCCGTGATCTGATGCTGAACCATTTTTCGTGCTTCCGCACTGTC
>JAILFE010000095.1 GCA_024697725.1 Oscillospiraceae bacterium | reverse complement strand
AAATATATCAAGGAACTGGATACCACCGCTCTTTTGCAGAATTTCTATCTCGAAGCGGGACTTTCGCTCCCGGAGCTCAGGACGATAGAGGAGCCCGAAAAAGCGTATATCCACTGGGGCTGGGAATCGCCGGTATGTCAGCTGCGGGGGCATTTTCTCGGACACTGGCTCTCGGCGGCGGCGAAAATATACGCCTCGGAAAATGACACCGATCTGAAAGCACGCATCGACTTCATCATATCGGAGATATCCCGCTGTCAGAAGCTCAACGGCGGCGAATGGACAGGCCCCGTGCCGGAAAAATATTTTGAACGCCTTGCCACAAAGGAATATATCTGGTCGCCGCAGTATACCATGCATAAAACAATAATGGGACTGACGGACGCCTATATCTATGCGGAAAACAAGCAGGCTCTCGCGGTGCTCGACAAGCTCGCCGACTGGTATGTCCGCTGGACGGGCAGGATGCAGAAGGAATGCCCCCAAGCGATATACAACGGCGAACAGGGCGGTATGCTCGAAATGTGGGCGATACTCTACGGCATCACCAAAAAGAAAAAGTATATGACCCTTGCGGAAAGATATATGAACGACAGCGTATTCGCGGCTCTGAAAAAGGGCGAGGACGCTCTCACTAATATCCACACAAACGCAAGCATCCCGCTTTCTCACGGCTCGGCAAAGATGTATGAAGTCACGGGCGACAAAAAATGGCTCGATATCACAAAGCTCTTCTGGAAGTGCGCCGTCACCGACAGGGGTATGTACTGCACTACGGGCAATAATTCGGGCGAATTCTGGATCCCTCCGCATATGTTCGGAAAATTCATCAGCAATGAGGATCAGGAGTTCTGCACCGTATACAATATGGTAAGGACAGCATCCTATCTCTACCGCTTCACGGGAGAAGCGGAATATTCCGACTATATCGAAAGAGCACTGTATAACGGCTTTTTGGCACAACAGAACAAAATGACCGGTATGCCTACATATTTCCTGCCGCTCGAAGCGGGCAGCAGAAAGAAATGGGGCTCAAGGACACGCGATTTCTGGTGCTGCCACGGAACAATGGTACAGTCGCAGACCCTATACAACGAGCTTATATATTTTACAGACAGTAAAGAAAACGCGATATATATCAGTCAGTATATCCCATCACAGGCAGTGCTCACTCTGGGTGACCGTAAAGTTTCCGTGAGCCAGACCGTGAATATGAAATACAGCGGCGGCGGGATACTGTTTGACAACACCAAGGACAGCGAGACCTCCATGTGGTCGCTGAAACTGAGTATCCGCTGCGAAGAAGGCAGATTCACCCTGAAGCTCCGTCTGCCGGAATGGTCAGGCAAGCCGAAACTCGCTATAAACGGCAAGGATGTGAAGATATCCGTGAAAAACGGATATATATGCGCAGAAAGGGACTGGCAGGATGATACTCTGGAGCTCTTCTTCCCCAGTGAGATAAGAACAGAATTTCTCCCCGATATGCCCGATACGGCGGCATTCGTCAAGGGGCCGGCCGTACTGGCAGGGCTCACCGATACCGACAGCGGTGTTAGCGTCAAGGGAAAGCCCTCGGACAGCTTCTTTCAGCGCACGACCCACACTTACAGCGGTCTGCCGTGGAAGCAGGACACCTTCATCACACGCGGCGCGGACAATATAAAGTTCATACCGCTGTATGAAATCACAGACGAACCGTACACGGTATATTTTACCATAAACAAGGAGTGACATAATGCGAGAAAGTCTGCTCACAATACCTATAAGCGAGATATTCGAGCCGAAAAGCGGCTGCCCGGTATGCAGGATGAGGGATATGCTCGAGGGCAGGACAGTCGAATATATCATGGGAGCCGCCATGATGGAGCCGGATGTGCGTATCGAAACGAACCGCGCAGGCTTCTGCCATACGCATCTGATGCAGATGATGAAGCAGAAAAACCGCCTTTCGCTCGCTCTGATGCTCCAGACCCACCTCGACAGCGTACATAAGGAGACATTCGGGAAGAAAAAGCTCTTTGAAGCGAAAAACGCCCGCTCCGTGAAGCTCTCACGTATAAAGGAGAGCTGCTTCGTCTGCGAAAAGATCGACTGGGGTATGTCGCGTCTTATGAGAACGCTCTTTGAAATGTATGCAAACGAGGATTTCCGAAAGCTCTACAACGAGCAGGAATATATCTGTCTGCCGCACTGCGGTATGCTGCTCTCGATAGCGAGCGACTATCTGAAAAAGGATATGCTCGAACGCTTCACAAACGATACCTCCGCGCTCTCGGAAAAGCAGCTGAAGCTATTATACGAGGATGTATCGCAGTACTGTCGGATGTATGATTACAGAAACACCGGCAAGGACGCCGACTGGGGCAATTCAAAGGACAGCATAGAGCGCAGCGTAACGTTCCTGACAGGAAGAAAACCGGATTAAAACGAAGGGAATACCAATGCCGAGATTTTTTATAGAACAGAAGTCCCTGAGAGGCCATGGCAGCATAATAGTCATCGAGGGAGCGGATGCCCGTCATATCGGCTATTCGCTGCGGATGAAGCCAGGCGACAAGCTGATATTCTGCCGCGACGGGACGGAATACGACAGCACGATAACAAAGATATCCGAAACAATGGTCGTCTGCGATGTGAACAAAAGCTATCCGACAGAAAGTGAGCCTTCGATAAAGCTCACGCTCTGCCAGGCTCTGCCCAAATCGGACAAAATGGAACAGATAATCCAGAAATCCACGGAACTCGGAGCTTACCGCATAGTTCCCTTCATGTCGGAAAGATGCGTGATACGCCCGAACAGACAGGGAGCGGAAAGAAAGCTCGAACGCTACAACAGGATCGCCGAGGAAGCGGCAAAGCAGTCCGGCAGAGGGATCATCCCCGAGGTCGCCCCGATAATGAGCTTTGAAGATATGCTCGCCGGTATATCATCCGATATCAGGCTGATATGCTATGAAAACAGCGGGATATCCATTTCCGAAGCCGGAATAGACGACAAAAAGAGCGTCACTGTCATAGTCGGCGCAGAGGGCGGCTTCGAGCAGAGAGAGGTCGATAAGGCAAAGGATGCGGGCTGTGTGCCGATATGGCTCGGAAAACGCATCCTGCGCTGCGAGACCTGTCCTGTCGCCGTGACCGCCGTTATAATGAATCTTTCGGGCAATCTCTGACATTATTTCTCTCACAATCAATAATAACAAAAGGATCTTTTCAGATGTTCAAAAAAGTTCTCAGCGTGATGTTCAACAGAATAGTGCTCACGATATTTCTGATACTGATACAGATAGTACTGCTGACGTTCATTACACTTAAATTTGCAAGCTATCATTCCTTCGTATCGGGCATCATGATAGTGATAAGCGTCGTTCTTTCGCTCGTGATAATCCGACGCGACGGGTGCTCCAGCTACAAACTGATATGGATATTCATAATGTGCCTTTTCCCGATACTCGGAGGAATGGCATATATCCTCTTCGGCGACAAGCGCCCCGCCCGCAGGATGAACAACCGGATAAGTATGCAGATAGCGGCGGGGTCGATATATACCAGACAGGATGCCACCGTGTTTTCGCGTCTGGAAGGGAGAAGCGCAGGCACGGCTAAATATATCTCGGAATACGGCGGCTTCCCTATATGGCAGAATTCGAGCGCACAGTATTTCAAATGCGGCGAGGAATTCTTCCCCGTGTTCATAGATGAGCTTGAAAAGGCAGAGCATTTCATATTCATGGAATACTTCATAATCGCAAAGGGATATATGTGGGACACCGTGCTCGGTGTGCTCGAACGCAAGGCGGCAAAGGGCGTGGATGTGCGCATAATATACGATGATATGGGATGTATGGCACAGCTACCGCGCGATTATATAAACAAGCTCGCCGAAAAGAATATCAAAGCGATGTCATTCAACCGCTTTATCCCCGTGATATCGGTAATAATGAACCACCGCGACCACCGCAAGATCACCGTTATCGACGGACACACCGCATTCACGGGCGGTATAAATCTCTCGGACGAATACATCAACAAGATCGAGCGCTTCGGATACTGGAAAGATACCGCTGTCATGATACAGGGCGATGCGGTCATCAATTTCACGGTGATGTTCTCGCATCTGTGGAACGCCTTCAGCGAAGACAAGATAAACTGCGGCGAATGTATGCCGCATTCGCGCCACCCCGACCCGTTCGAGGGCGATCTTTTCGTACAGCCGTTCAGCGATTCGCCGCTCGATAACGAGCAGGTCTCGGAAAACGTGTATCTTGATATAATCTCACAGGCAGAAAAGTATGTATATATATTCACCCCGTACCTCATAATAGACGATCAGATGCGCGTGGCGCTTTCCCTTGCGGCAAAAAGAGGCGTGGATGTCAGGATAGTCACCCCCGGCATACCGGACAAAAAGGCGGTGTTCCGCGTGACAAGATCGTATTATCAGACGCTTATCGCCGCAGGAGTGAAGATATACGAATACACTCCCGGCTTCATCCATGCGAAAAGCTATGTATGCGACGATCATATTGCCGTTGTCGGCAGTATAAATATGGATTTCAGGAGCCTGTACCTGCATTTTGAATGCGGTACATTCATGGTCGCAAGGGAGCTCGACGAGGCGATACTTTCAATAAAGAAGGACTGTCTCGAGGTCTTTGAGCAGTCAAGACCCATAATGCCGAGAGAGAGCAGGAATTTCAGCCATTCGCTGTATGATGCCCTGCTCAGGGTATTCAGCCCGCTGATATGACACGGAAAGGAGCAGACACAAATGCCGAGAGGTCATTATAAGATAATACTCGATCTTGAATTCAATCCGGTAAGAGACCCCGAGATACGCGAATTTGCAAGACATGAGATAATCGAGATAGGCGCGGTAAAGCTCAACGACAGCCTCGAAACGGTGTCGCAGTTCAGCCAGTATATCAGACCGCAGTACAACGATCTGGAGGAGAATATAGCAAAACTGACCGGTATAACTCCCGAAACGCTGAAAAACGCCCCCGATTTCGACACGGGTATGACAAACTTCATGAACTGGATAGGCAGCGAACCGTTCTCTCTCTATTCATGGAGCGGCTCAGACCGCGCAGTAATGCAGCACGAGATCGACCTGAAATATCCCGACGATACGAGATACGATATATTCTTCGTCCACTGGATAGACCTCCAGAAGATATATCAGCGCGAAATGGGCTTTTCCAAATCAATGGGGCTGACAAACGCGCTCGGCACGTTCAGGATAAATTTCAAGGGCACGGAGCACGGCGCTCTTGCCGACGCGATAAACACAGCCGAGGTCATGCGCTACATAAGCAGCAGGGAAAAAATGGAAAAAATAAAGCGCTCCTCCGTAACGTTCAATCAGACATCCGAATCGGCGGGATTTTCTGTCGGGAGCATACCGATCAAGACGAGAAAGCGCAAATAGATCTGCGGGAGGCAGCGGATATGACAGGATATATGGCAGAAATGAGAAAGCTCGTCGGTCACAGGACATTGATCCAGTGCGCGGCGAGCATTATCTGTGTGGATGATAAAGGGCAGATGCTCCTCGGCAGACGCTCCGACAACCACAAATGGGGCTATTCCGGCGGTGCTGCCGAGATAGACGAATATATAGAAGACTGCGCCAAAAGAGAGCTTTATGAGGAAATGAACATCACTGCGGACGAGCTCGAATTTTTCTGCATAAATTCGGGACCAGAGGCGCATTACATCTACCCGAACGGAGATGAAGTCTCCAACTTTGAAGCGGTATACATCTGCCGCAGATGGCACGGCGAGATATCCCCGCGTGACGGCGAGATGGAGGAACTGCGCTTTTTCGGTGCGGACGAGATAGATCTTGACGAGATATCCCCGCCGATACGTCCCGTTGTGAAAAAATATATCGAAAGCCTGTGAATACAGTATATATCAAAAAACCGCCCTATGGGCGGTTTTTTGATACTTCGGGGAAGCAATATTATTTTCAAAGGCTTTTTGGAAAAAGGCTTGACCTAAAACTTATCAAGTTGTTTTTACAAAGCTGTTGTTCGGTGCTATCCCATCAGTAACAAACGCGGTGCCACAGAACAGATGTTATTCACTAACAACGCGACACGCCGGCGGGGGCTCCCCGCCTCCCCGCTCAGAAGGTCTTTTTCTCGATATTGTTCACGGCTTCCTCGATAAGCGGCTCAAAATCAAACGATGCCTGCGCTTTTTCGACCTCTTCGAGCGACGGTCTTGTCTTGGGGTGGCGCGGAGTGAATACCGTGCAGCAGTCCTCATACGGCTCGATCGAGATATCGAAGGTATCTATCTTTGAGGCGATCACGGTGATCTCGCTCTTGTCCATGCCGATGACCGGACGGAACACAGGCATATGCGCGGCTGCGTCGGTGCATACAAGAGCGCCCATTGTCTGCGATGCCACCTGACCGATGCTCTCGCCTGTGATGAGTGCCGTCATATCGTTCTTTTCGGCGACTCTCTGCGCTATCTCTATCATCAGACGGCGCATTATTATCGTGAAAAGCTCTTCGGGGCAGTTGTCGCGCAGAGCTTCCTGTATCTTGGTGAAGGGTACGCAGTAGAAGTCGATATTCCCGCAGTACGGCGTGAGCTTTTCGCAGAGCCTTTCTACCTTTGCCCGCGCACGTTCGGAGGTATACGGCGGAGATACATAGTGTATCGCGGATATATATACTCCCCTCTTTGCCATCATATATCCGGCAACGGGACTGTCGATACCTCCCGAGAGCAGCAGCAGGGCCTTCCCTGATGTGCCGACAGGTATGCCGCCTGCCGAGGGGCGGTTGCCCATATGTATATATGCATATTCCTCGCGTATCTCGATATTCACAACGACATCGGGATGATGCACATCGACATCGAGCTTCGGATATCTTTCAAGTATCACACCGCCGAGCTCGCGGCATATCGCGGGCGAATCCATAGGGAACTTCTTGTCCGAGCGCTTTGCCACGACCTTGAACGACCTTGCCGCTTCAAGCTCCTCCGCACAGTAGTCGAGAGCCTTGCTTGCTATGACGGAAAAATCCTTTTCTGTCACCAGAGCACGGCAGGCGGCATTTGCTCCGAATACCTTCGTCACACGCGAAAACGCCTCGTTCATATCTATATCCTCTGACATCGGCTCGATATAAACAGTGGACTGCGCACAGTGTATCTTGAATTTTCCCAGAGGCGAGAGCCTTCTGCGCAGATTTCTCGTGAACGTTTCCTCAAACACATGGCGGTTAAGGCCTTTCAGCGCGATCTCGCCCTCTTTGAGAAGAAATACTTCCTTCATTATCCGATTTATCCTTTCGTACTTCAGACTAACACAGAGGATATGACTTTCCATATCCTGTCGGGGGTGTCTTCGATATAAAGCCCCTTTGCACGCTGTGCCAGTTCATCGAGTTTTTCACGGTGGTCATACATATCCTTTACACGCCCGATGACCTCGCTTATGTTCAGATCCTTCTGCTCGATAACGACAGCCGCTCCCGCGTTCCCGAGCACCATAGCGTTGTGATACTGGTGATTTCCCGCTACTACGGGCGACGGGACGAGTATGGACGCTCTGCCCATAGCCTCAAGCTCGGATATCGCCGAAGCGCCGCTGCGGCATATTATAAGATCGGCAGCCGCTGTGCATACATCCATATTATGTATATACTCCTGCACCGAAAGTCTCTTGTCGCCGAGATCGACGCCGTTTTCACGCAGACGCTCCTCAAAGGTGCCGTGACCCATTTTTCCGTAGCTGTGGATGTGGTTTATATCCAGCTTGTTTTCCTGCTCGTATTTTATCAGCTCTGCGGCTATGTCGTTTATAGCGCCCGCACCGAGACTGCCGCCCCAGCTGAGTATACACATACCGTCGTCAAAGCCGAGCTTCTTCTTAGCCTCCTCGCGGGAAAGCGATGCGGTAAAGCCCTTTCTTACGGGAAGACCCGTAACGGTGTATTTTACAGGCTTGTCAAGATATTCCAGCGCTTCCGGAACCGTGAGCATAACGGCAGTCACCCTTTTTGAAAGTATCCTTGTTGTGACCCCGGGATATGCGTTCTGCTCGTGTATAACGGTCGGTATCTTCATTTCCGCCGCTTTCATGACGATAGGACCGCTCACATATCCGCCTGTGCCTATCACGATATCGGGCGAAAAGCCTTTGATTATCTGCTTTGCCCTGAAACCCGCCGTTGTGAGATATGCCGCCGCTCTTATATTCCTGCCGATGTTTTTTACC
>JAILFE010000087.1 GCA_024697725.1 Oscillospiraceae bacterium | reverse complement strand
TCGGAAGAACTGAAATCCAAGCCCACACAGCATTCCACCAAGGAACTGCTCTCGATAGGCATACAGCCGAATATAATAGTATGCCGCAGCGAAAAGGAGATACCCGATGAGATGCGCTCGAAGATAGCGCTCTTCTGCAACGTCCGCGAAGAGGACGTTATACAGAACCTCACCGCTCCGTCACTGTATGAAGTCCCGCTCTGGCTGGAAAAGGAAGGCCTTGCCAAGGCTGTATGTCACCATCTCGGACTGGAGGACCGCACTCCCGATCTTGAAGACTGGATCGCAATGACCGAGCGCACCAAGAACGCAAACAAAAAGGTGACTATAGGACTTGTCGGCAAATACGTTATGCTGCATGACGCATATCTCTCGGTTGCGGAGGCTCTGCGCCACGGCGGTATAATCAACGATGCCGAGGTCAATATCAACTGGATCAATTCCGAGGAGCTGAATCCCGAGACCTGCGCCGATATGCTCAAGGGCTGCGACGGTATAATCGTTCCGGGCGGCTTCGGCAACAGAGGCATCGAGGGCATGATCGAAGCTATAAGATATGCCCGTGAGAACAAGATACCGCTTTTCGGCATCTGTCTCGGTATGCAGATGGCTGTTGTGGAATATGCAAGGAACGTTCTCGGACTTTCGGGAGCAAATTCCACAGAATTCGGCGAAACTCCCTATCCCGTGATAGATATCATGGACGATCAGAAGGATATTACCGACAAGGGCGGCACGATGCGTCTGGGGCTTTATCCCTGCAAGCTGTCCGAGGGCTCGGTATGCAGAAAGGTATACGGCGAGGAGCTCATATATCAGCGCCACCGCCACCGCTGGGAATTCAACAATGCATTCAGGAGCCAGCTCACGGCTGCGGGTATGTCGATCGCAGGCATATCCCCCGACCAGAAGCTCGTGGAGATAATTGAAGTACCGGATCATCCGTGGTTCGTCGGAGTACAGTTCCACCCCGAATTCAAATCAAGACCCAACAAGCCTGAAAAGCTCTTTGCCGATTTCATCAAGGCATCGCTCGATAATTCAAAGCGCAAGAAGACCAAAAAAGCCAAGGAAACACAGATCTGATCATCGTCCCGCCGCAGTTTTTCGTGCGGCGGGACGATTTTTAAGAAATAATAAAGAATGCGAGTTGTAAAGTATGACCCATATCACAGAGGAAATATCCGTATCCGGCAGGAATGCGCAGCTTACGATATACCTGCCCGATCTGCCGCATAAGAAAAGACCGCTCGTGATAATATGTCCCGGCGGCGGATACGACCATGTGTCGGAGCGAGAGGGAGAGCCTGCTGCCCTGATGTTCTGCGCTGCGGGCATCAATGCCGCTGTGCTGAGATATTCCGTATCGCCCGCGCATTATCCGCAGCAGATAAACGAGCTTGCATATGCACACAGTCTGCTCATTGAAAACGCGGACAGATACGATATCGACAAAAGACATATCTTCCTCTGCGGATTTTCGGCAGGGGCGCATCTCGCCGCATCCTATGCACTGACCGGAAAGGATAATATCCCGGCCGGAAATATTCCTGCGGGAATGATACTCTGCTATCCTGTCATAACCTCGGGCGTATATGCTCACCGCGGCTCGTTCGAGGCTCTGCTCGGAGACAAATGCACCGACAGCACACTGCTTGAAAAGCTTTCTCTCGAAAAGCAGGTGACACAAAATACCCCGCCCGCATTTATATGGCACACCGCCTCCGACCGTACCGTTCCGGTGGAAAATTCGCTGCTTTTCGCCTCGGCGCTGAAAAACCAAGGGATAGACTTTGAGCTGCACATCTTCCCCTCGGGCGATCACGGCATGGCTCTTGCGAACGAGATAACCGCAAAGCCAGGCAAAGATTATATCCGCCCCGAATGCGCGGTATGGACAGAGCTTGCTCTTACATGGATAAAAAATATATGTGATTAAAAAAAGGTCGGTGCAATATCCTGCATCGACCTTTTTTTCATTCGCTGCTGTCCGGAGGAGCCGCCTGTTCGCCATTGGGCAGAGGTGGCATTTCTCCGTTGGGTGGTGTTGGCATCTCACCTTCGGGAAAATCCGGCTTTTTCCCTCCGCCAAATGACGGGAAATTACCGCCGAACCCGCCTTTTCCGATGACTGCGGTCTTTCCCGCGTTCACGCTGCCAAGCTCTGCATTGCCCGAATATACCGTATATTCCGTATCGGTCACGATATCGGGAGAGGATATGAACGCCGCCTGTCCGTCCTTCAGCGGGATATATGTGACTACAGCCGTGGCGTCGGAGTTTTTCAGCACAAGCTCACTCCCCGCGGATATGCTGCCG
>JAILFE010000031.1 GCA_024697725.1 Oscillospiraceae bacterium | reverse complement strand
AGAAATTATTTCATCAACAGATTTATCGGTCTTAAAAAATCTCTGTTCGCCATTCTGACTTACAGAGAATAAAGCCTGTCCCTTGATTACCGGTTTCCCCTGTGAAATTGCTTCTTCACGTTTTTCCCAATATTCGGGATATATCCTCTTGATCGTATCATTCACTGAATTACTGAACGACGGGTATTTTTCCCTCACCGAACCACTGTAATATGTACGGAAGAAATCCTCAAGATCGGAATAAAGTCCCTTATCTATCAGTTCTCTGTATGCAACCGCAGAATCGCAGTCCTCCTCATAACAGGTATATCCGTTCTCACGAAACCCGATCGCCCTCGCTTCCGGAGAAAGTATCAGTGCCGCTATATCATTCTTTATCATAATACCGCCGTGACTTGCTGTTGAAACATCAAAAACACCGTTTGCGATCTGATACTTTGTCTGTATTTCTCCCCATGGAGAATCATCAGGACTTGTGATATTTTCATGCTGTTCAAATTTTAGCCTTTTATCATCATCAAGATATGTAAATCGTGTTTGCGTCAGCTTTTCTACAATGCTGCTTTCTTCGGTAGTTTCTTCTGCTTCTGATACCGAATGTGACATTAGCATATCTGATTCTTTCTGAATATCGTCCCATTCTTCATAAAAATACTGCGTATCAGCTAATGTCAGTTCTTCATGTTCCTCATCATTTTCAGAAAGAGTATCGCTGTCCTGCTTATCATCTAATGTATCTATAACGGGAGTACCTTTTTCATCCGGCAGGTTTTTACGGTACTCATTCAGCTTATCGAGAGCTGCCTGAACATCTTCGCTGTAAACTGCATCATTCAGAAATTCCTCAATATAATAGGTATTGTTTGCGACAAGTGCCTTTTCCACATTTTGATATACATTCTGACCATCATTCCACTTGAATGGATGCTCTTCATCGTTTGCATAATACTTTATGCCTTCATAGTCTCCGGAAGCTTCACAAATAGAATCTATCAGCTCACAGATAGATTCTATCATGACTTCATTTTCAAGATCTGCGGGAAATGCTCTGAAAGCATTGCCTTTCCTTATCCTGTCCCAAATAGGATACTCTTCGTTATAATCATCGGGGTGCGGAGGAACTTTTTCTCCGTCTACAAATACAGTAAATCCGTTCATCCACATGGAGATAGCTGTTTCAACGTTTATCTCTTTGTAATCATTGATTTCTTCTGTGGTTTCAGCTTTTTCCTTGCCATTTGAAAACCCTATCTTTCTGTCCTTGAAATAGTCGTTTCTGAAAGTCGTAACAAGATCATTATTTATAATCGCGTGAACCTGCTCCATATCGCCTATAACATAGCGCATATTTCTTGCCGTTCCGGGAAGATCGGACAGCATGGAATCAGCCCATTCTATGTTGGCTTTTGATATTCTTCCGTCCTGCCTGTAATTGTCGATATATTTCGCCATAACGAAAGCAACTTTATCGGCAGAATAACGTTTCAGAACATCTTCCAGAGCTTTGTCTATATCATAATGATACAGCTCAGGATTGTTGTCATTTACCGCCTTGTGAATCGCTTCACCTATACTGCGTATGCTGTCTACACTTTCAAAGTAGGCTTTGCTTTCCTCCGGCGAAAGCGCTTTAATATCCTCAACAAAGACAGGCGGCTGTATATCAACGTTTTCCTGCTCTGCTTTTTCTTCTGCCAATTCGGGAAAGACAGCCTTTCCAAGCTCACGGATACCGTCATTTCCGCTGCCGTAAACCGAATTTTTATCATCAAAGAATTTTTCGGCTTCGGTGAAAAAAGCATCTTTCTCAACAGTTGTATATGTCTGTTTGCTGAGTCCGCTCACATATTCATAAGGTTTATCAGAATTGAGAGCCGCTTTCAGCGTATCAAAATCAAAGGTATTGTAAATGATCTCGCCGCCGACCGAGCTGTCGGGATTGAAGTATGACATAGTGACCGTTTCATTTTCGCGGTCTATAACATAGCGGTCTTTGCTGCCGAGGTTCTCAAATTTTTCTGCATAATAATCTATAAGGTCACTGGTGCTTATGGATACAAGATCATCAAAGTCAAGATTTGCAAGCGCACTCATCATCTTATCGAGCGATTCATATTTCAATTCATCAACAGTGGTGCCGTTGTATGTCTGAAATATCCTGTTGTTTTTAAGATCAGCATACGTATGAATATCAAGCTCAGTTATCTCATGCGACGTATATCCGAGACTGATCGCCGACATATTCGAGAAATCCGGTTCATCATCAAATTCTTTTCTTGTGTATTCAGTTATATA
>JAILFE010000004.1 GCA_024697725.1 Oscillospiraceae bacterium | reverse complement strand
CCATTCACATATCCAGCATCAGCAAACAATCCCATAAATGCATGCCAGTTATTCAGGTTTGTAACCTCATCCAGTGCGTTCTTGAACTTTGTGAGATTAGAATCCATCTCTTCTTTTGTCACGACACCAGTTTCGAGGTTCTTGCCTCGCATGAGCATATAAGCATAACGAAGACGCGCTCGACGAAAACCAACCGCAACAGCCATACGAATAAGGTGTGATGGATCAGCCTTCAGTATAAAGTTATAAGAGGTACCATCCTTCGCTATACGAGATTCAGCACAGAACTTATCGATTTTATCGTGAACATCATTATCATAAACCGCAAGAAGCGTTTCAATGAAGTTCTTCTCAGTAAGTTTCTGTCCACCGGAGTTTACGCGCACAAAAACTTCAGCAACGTCTTCCTCTGTAGCTTTAGCATTTATACGAAGTGTAGGCAAAGTGTATATAGACAAGTTGAGAAGGTCATTCAGATTGGTTTCGATTGCCTCTTCCTCATCATCGGTAAGTAGAGCTTTGCCGTTTCTTTCCCTACCAGCATTGCAATCCTTAATGAACTGCCTGCGGAACTTCGGCACATCGTGATTAGCATCAGCCTCAAATACTGCACTGATTACGCTGATCCACTCCGGATTTCTTTCATAAGCCTCAGTCCAAACTGCAAACTCACGGGTAATCGGATTGAAAGCAATACGAATCTGCCTCTCAGAGTAGTTTTTGTCCTTAACTTTAATTCCTGAAATGGCTGCCAACAATGCAGTCAGACGCTGCTGTCCGTCAATCACAAGGTAATCCGGCTGAATATAGGTCTTATCATTAGTACCAATGTGGTTTATAGTTTCGTATCCATCCGGAGACTGCCAAAGCATGATATAGCCTATCGGATAGCCCTTTAACATCGAGTCAAGCAGATCACGGGCTTTGTTGTCTTTCCATACAAACGGCCTCTGAAGATCCGGAAGGCCAACCTTGCCGTTCTTTACATCACTGAGCAGATCACCGACCTTGCTTGGAATGTTGTCAAATAATTCTTTTCCCATGTTCGGAACTCCTTAAATTACAGTGATTTTATCATGTATTCTTTCATCTCCTTTTCATCGCCTTTTTGAAAAAGGCGATGAAAAGGAGATGATGTACTCTTCATATTTTTAATGACGCTTTTGAATCAATGACCCAATTACCTACAATTAAGCACAAAACATAGCATCCGCCACAATCAACGCCATATCCTCATCATCAAGGTCATTCTTTTCAGCAAAGGTATTTATGCTTTCTATAGTAGCATAATGTTTGTTCCCTACGTTTTTAAGATCATATAATGCTTTCTGAACAGCAATCGGAAGGATCATGCAGATCTGATAGAATGCATCGTCCTGCCCCGTCACAAGTGCATAGAACCTATCAAGACTTACTCTTCGTATCAGCCTATGACCGACATTCTGCCCATCAACCTTTGCTGCCCACACGATATTCTGTGATTTTGGAGTAAGTGCCTCAACAAGAAAGCAGGCACAATCATGATCGTACAGAAGCTGATTCTGCATCATAATAAACGTGTTGATAGCCGATTCGGAGTTCATTCTTGTATGCTTCTTCTGCATTTTTACATATACAGTATGCACATTGCTTCCGTCAGGCAAGTTTATCCCGTCAGGATCCTCGATAATCATATCCCAATAATCATCTCTGCCATTATCGGGAACGTGACACTTTTCAGAATACCGAAAGATACCGCGATGAAATGTTCCTATGTCATTGCTTTTGGATCTGCCGGTTCGCCGGATCAGTTCGTTTCGGACTGCTGTGTTCCAAACATCATGCTCCACACGCTTATCAAAGATCAGATCCATGTTCCTTAACGATTCTTTATCTAATCTCGTGGGATATACGGTTCCGTTCATATCGGCATAACTTATGATAGTATCGGTAACACATTTTGTAAAATCATCTTCGCTGATAGATCTCAAAGGCCACATCATTATCCCTCCCATTTCAGAAACACCTTACCCCACCACCAGCTTATTGGTTTTCTTAATAAACCTCGCAGGTATTGGCTTGTCGAGTCTCCAAGTGATACTCATAGGTTTTGAGCCGGTGTGCGAAACATAGTTCGCCGTACCGAGAAACGTGTATGCGGACGCGCCGCCGAAAAGCCTGTCCGTCTTGAACTCACGGACAAAGAGCAGTATCCTGTCAGAATTGTTCCTGTGATTGATATACCTCTGCCCCGTGGAGGAACCCTCAGAAGTGGTGCTCTGGCTCTGCCAGTGGAACAGCACATCATTTATCGAATAATCGTTGTACATCGTCGTCGGAGAGTAATCCTTATCAGACTTGTTCAGCGTGACAAACAGAACATCTATCTTCTTTTCGGGAAGCCACTTCACACCCTCACGGACAGTCGAAGGCTTTTTGAAATCAAGTGCAGCGAGGAGCTGATCTCTCGAATATGTACAATGCAAATCAAGCGGGCAATCAAAGCCCAGATCAACAGACTCATCAATGAAATCTATGCTGTTGTATCTGTATTGCAGAAGAGCGGTAAGCTCAGACAGATATACAGGACTATCCGACAGCGAGTGCAGATTGTTCCTGACCTCCTCACTGTTCCAGTCCTCGGCATATTCCAGCCACATCGTGATATAGAACATCTGCATCATTCGATTTTTGATCGGAGACAGCTCTGACATATTGATATCGGATAAACGCGGCAGCACATCAAGAAGGAATTTTATCAATCGGCGGGAATCTATCGTACAAAGGCGAAGCAGCGCCTTTTGAATATATTCTTCCGCAGGCTCCGAGAAATCCTTCATCTTGTCCGCCCTCACGCATAGCTGTGAGAATGTCGCATATCTGTAAAGGCTGCGTGCGTCGATATGGTAATAGTTAAGGAAATTCTCAAGCGTGAGATCAAGTCCCGTATCACTTTCAAATGCAGCGATACGGTTCACGAGCCCCGCGGTGTTTCCGTAGGAAGCGCGGATATTATCAAGAATATACCTAGCAGCCTTCTTTTCAAGCTGTATATAACAACCCTTCGGAACAGAAACAAATCCGTTTTTGAGCTCCTTTTCAACACTGTTGTTCGTGTTGGCGAGAAGTGCCGCGAATTTCTGTTCAAAGTTATACTTCTTATTTGCCTGACCGATGAAATCAAGGACGGTCAGGCATTCTTTGTTTTCTGAAAGTCTCAGTCCGCGTCCGAGCTGCTGTAAGAATATCGTGAGCGATTCGGTCGGACGAAGGAAAAGCACGGTATTTACTTCGGGGATATCCACGCCCTCATTATAGATATCCACAACGAATATGAACCGGTATTTCCCGCTTACGAGATGTTCCTTTGCCGTTCTTCTTTCCTCATCGGAGGAATTTCCGGTGAGGTGCATAGAAGGTATACCGCGGCCGTTAAAATAGTTTGACATAAATTCTGCGTGATCGACAGATACACAGAATCCAAGACCCTTTACAAGGTCGATATCCGTCACGTACTTCAAAAGTGAATTAATAACAAGATCGGCGCGGCGGTTCGCCTCAATACCACTGAACGTGTATATCTTTGAAAGTTCACCCTTATCATAACCGCCACGTGACCATTTGAGTGTATCGAGATCAATATTATCGGTAACTCCGAAATACTGAAACGGACACAGCAGCTTGCGGTCGATAGCTTCGGGCAGACGTATCTCCGCCGCGATCCTGTTGTCAAAATAGGGCAGAACGCTCTTTCCGTCCATACGTTCGGGAGTAGCGGTAAGTCCGAGGAGTATCGACGGTTTATAATAATCCAGTAGCTCCTGATATGTGGGCGCTGCCGCATGATGAAACTCATCGACGATTATATAATCGTAAAAGTCGTTGGTAGTCTTTGTATCGAATTGCTGCGAATTGAAAGTCTGTACCGAGATAAACAGGTGATCTATACTTTCCGGTCTGTACCCGCCGACAAACATCTCGCCGAAATTCGCATCTTTAAGTACAGCTCTGAACGTGTACATACTCTGCCGCAGGATCTCTTCTCTGTGTGCTACAAACAACAGCCTGCACTTCTTACCGGGATTTTGCTTTCTGAACCGCTTGTAATCCAGTGCAGATATGACTGTTTTACCTGTACCCGTTGCAGCGACTACAAGATTTCTGAAATATCCGCGGACTTTTCTTTCAGCCTCCAGTTTGTCAAGAATCTCCTGCTGATATGAATACGGCGAAATATCCATCGTATAGATATTGGGATCGTTTGAATCATAATATTTTTCCGCATTCAGAGCAGACAGAAGCCGTTCTTTCTGAGATTCATTGTAATACTCAAATTCGCTGCTGTTCCAGTAGCTTTCAAAAGTAGCCTCTATTTTATCTATCGTTTCGGGGAGATCACTTTTCGTCACCTTTACGTTCCATTCAAGACCGCTCGAAACAGCCGCATTTGACAGATTTGACGAACCAACATAAGCAGTTGTAAAACCCGTGTCACGATAAAATACATAGGACTTAGCGTGCAGGCGCGTCCGCTTTGTGTCGTAGCTCACCTTTATCCGTGTGTTCGGCAGCTTGCGAAGTTCCTCCACAGCTTTGACATCGGTAGCACCCATATATGAAGTGGTAATAACGCGAAGCTCGCCGCCGTTCTGTGTAAACGCGGTCAGCTCGTCAATTATAAGCCGCAGGCCGCTCCACTTGATGAACGAAACGAGCATATCTATCCTGCTGCACGAAATGATCTCTTTTTTCAGCTCCGAGAACATCTGCGGTTCGTGTATCGCACCGGTAAACAGACTGCTCCGCGCGATAGATGTCTCGGGGCGAACTGTTCTCGCTTTTTCGTTTACAGCGAGAATACTGTTCTTCCGGTCATATACCGATAAAAGCTGCTCTGCGCGTTCCGCAACAGACATCGAATCAAAATCGCTGTCATTTGTACCGGTCTTTATGACGGAGATTATTTTGTTGGCAAACTCCACCTGCGAATCGATATCGCCGCTTTCGTTAATGGTGAGAAGTCCCTTTTCTGCGACATCGGCGATATATTTCGAGAGTATCTTTGCGGCCTCGGCATTGTCTATCGGGGCTGTCTCCGTGAGCTTGTCCGTCGCGGATAATTCTTCATCAAGCGACTTGTTTATTACCTGTTCGTAAAGTCCGTCACGCAGCATTTTTATCACTCGTTTCTCCATAATATGTCAGATTCAATGAAAATCTGGTATAAATTCCGAATACCCGTCAATTATTAACAGTTCCCTGCTAACTTCAATATAATGTGAGGTAAGCGCCCAGCATCCGACAAACTGATCATTATAACGATCATAATCACCCATTCCATAGCCGTTTCCAACTGCAAGAAGTAAAACCAAAGGATATATTGTAGGCTTACATAAGCTATTCCATATCCGATCATAATCTATATACTGTTTGGTATGATGATTATAAACAAAACGAAATCCTTTATCCCTACGGTCATATGTAATGTCTGTAAAATCTTCGGGATAATCCTGCATGATTCCATTATAGCTGTATTCGATACGTATCTTCTGAATTATATTATAGACAAAACTATCCGCTTCCGCATTATCGCAGTAATCTCCCAACAGTATAACATTATCACCATTCCATCTGCCGGAAAACAGATTTTTGAGTGCGCAATCATACTCAAAAGAATTGTAATAGTCCCATAACTTTGCACAGTTCAGATCATCAAAGTATAAATGTTCTTTCTTATCAAGATTAAGGATATCATAATATTGTCCCATTACATTACTCCCTGTGTATCTTCTCAATTATCACCCTATCCGCCGGCAGCCAGTCCACATCATACATCTCGCCTGCGGTCAGCCACCTTGCCGCCTCAGCTTCATTCAGAACGATCTCACCGTTCACGACCTCGCACCAGTAGCAGTACATCGTCAGGTGAAAGTCGGGGGAGTCGTACTCGATGACATCTATCAGCTCGCCGATTCTTATATCAACGCAAAGTTCTTCTTTAATCTCACGGACGAGAGCTTCTTCGGGAGACTCTCCCGCCTCTATCTTGCCACCGGGAAACTCCCAGCGACCTTTGTATTCGCCGTATCCTCTCGCCGTCGAAAGTATCCTTCTCCTGTTCTCCAGCGAATCACATATTACCGCCGCGACTACTTTTACGATTTTCATAATCTCCCGCATCTCTCATTCTTCGTGAAATATGTCGATGTGCTGTTCTGCTAAATCCGCCGGCTCGCTTGCGCTCGCCATAAATCCAATTATCACAAAAACATCCTGCACCGCTCGCCGAATGCAGAACCCCCGACCGCCTACTTCTCAGGACTTCCTGCACTCATCAATTTCCGCTGCATCTATCACCGCGCCGACGTCCCAATTCTTCTCCAGTGCAAGTTTATCCTCTACGCGCACTTGCAAAATATTCCCGTTCTCGTCGGTGAGTATCAGTGTCACCATAGGCTCCTCGCCGGGAGCAAGACCCTCGCAGCCGTAGTCACTCTCGATAAGATCGGTCACTCTATACTTCATAAGTCTGCCTCCCGCTGCTTTCACAATATCTTCGGAACCGCACTTTTTTTCCGAACCGGTTTCTTCGATTTCATATATTATTCACATCTTTTTCAGCACACGATCCGCGCGATTTCTCACGCACGAAGCGTTCCCGTTTCGCAGTAAGCGCCGCTCACGGAACGGCTCGCATTCGCTCGCACACACGGCGGCAACGCCGCCGAATATATAATTGGCTCCGCCAATTATAACCCCTTAGCACTTCTGACACGGACGCAACCGTATCAGAAGTGCCCGGGGCTCTCCGAGGGGCAGCCGTTCCCTCTGCACTCCCTATGAAAACTGCCTCCGGCAGTTTTGAAAAATCACGGAAAGATCACGAACGGCTTTCGCTCAAAACGCTCGTTTCTGCGAAACGCAGTTTACAAATTCGTCACAACTTTTTCGCAGCCGTCCTCTGTTCAGAATCGCTCATTTTTCATTTCCGACACTCTCGCCGAGCTCGACTATCTCCACTCCCGTGAACAAATACAGAAAGCTCGTCCCGACGATCTCCCTGATCTCGTCCAACTCCGTGAAATTGAAACCGTAGCGGAAAACGGAATCTGATTCTTTCACTCCGTAGAGGAAGTTCAATTTCTCCTCATTCAACGAATGAAACTTTTCGCTACTGAGCTGCTCATACCCGAAACATTTTTTTGAGAATTGAATGCCTTATCGTTTCTCCAGCTCCGCTATCCTCGCTTCAAGCTCCGCGATCTGCTTGTCCTTTTCGGCAGCTATGATCTCGGCAGGACTTTCCTTGATACCCGTGAACAGATACCGGAACGATATCTCCGCCTTTTCTCTTATCACATCGATCTCGGTAAAATTCAGTCCGTACTCGAAAGCCGGATCAAGCGATGTCGCGCCGGTGTAGAGATATTTCAGCTTCGCCTTGCTGACCTCATTATACACATGGCTGTTCAACAGGCTCTGCTCCTCCCCGAAATGTTTGTCCGTCCAGTACAACACGATGTGAGAAAGCTGCTCCTGCAATCGCTTCAGGTCGGAAGTATCCGGACACCTGTCCATAATACCCAGTATCATATCAAGAGTGTTGTCATCAAAAACGGAACCCGGCTTGCGGCTGCCAGACGGTTCATAGTGCTTGTCGGAATAGAGATACGGCACGCTGCAATCCACAAACTCTGCTATCCGGATTATCTCGTCGGTAGTCTGTATTTTACCGTGACGCAGGCTCGCCCACCTCTGAGGCAGCGAAAGCATTGTCATGAACGCACTTTTCTTTCCGGAGGGTTTTATATATATCTCATCATCGGAAAAAAGAAAATCTATCGTCGTCCCGAAATACTCCGCGATATTATGGAGAGCCTCACCGTTCGGGATGGTTCCCTTCTTCCATGCTGTTATAGTACCCGACGTAACCCCTATATCCTTTGCGATAGTATTTGGCTTAACATTATTCTCTTTGCATAGTGATTCAAATTTATCCCAGAACATAGACTTCCTCTTTTCGTTATTTTGCACAATCAAAAGGCAAAAGCAGGTCTACTCCATTGTATTACTATACAGAAATCTTATTATTTTAAGATTATCTCATTTTACCTATTGACATTCTTAAAATTTGTGCGTATAATAAAATATATAAAGGATAACTGAAATGATTTTGCGCAAATATCATTCTGTTAATATTATAGCACAGTAAGAATAATAAAACAATAGTTAAGGAGGATTTTTATGACAACAGAACTTTTCACAACCTACCCCGACATCGTAGATGTCAAAACAATGGCGAAGATGCTCCGCGTCGGCATGAACACAGCATATATGCTCGTTGACACAGGTGCCATCGCCAGCGTCCGTATCGGGCGTATGCACCGCATTCCCAAGAAGAACATCATCGGATACATTATGGGAGGTGAAGCTATCGTATGAAGGTAACAGGTGTAGACGGAGGAGTCCTTCAGGAGAGGAACGGATACTGGTATCTGGTGATATATACATACGACGCCGACGGGAACCGTATCCACAACAAGAACAAATGGGTATCGACGGGACTTGCGGTCAAGGGAAACAAGCGCAAGGCGGAACTGATGCTGAGGACTTACATCTCTGAGCACCCGCCGACGTTCAGCGCCGCGACCGAACTTTCCTTTGCGGCATTCTACCGCGATTGGCTCGACGAGATCGAGCCGCAGGTCAGGAAGAACACCCACACGAGCTACGTTTATATCGCGGAAAAGTACATTCTGCCGTACTTCACAGAGCATAACATCACTCTGCACGACCTCACCGCCGACGATATCAGCCGATACTACCGGTACATCGGAAAGGAGAAGGGTCTGAATGCGTGCAGCGTACACAAGCACCACGCCAACATCAGGAAGGCTCTCAACAGCGCCGTCGATAAAGACTACATCAAGTACAATCCCGCGCTCAAAGCCATACTCCCGAAGAAGGAGAAGTACACCGCAGAGACTTTCACCCCCGAGCAGATAAGAACGCTTATCGAAGCCGCCAGAGGCACTGAGCTCGAATCGGTG
>JAILFE010000449.1 GCA_024697725.1 Oscillospiraceae bacterium | reverse complement strand
TTCCAGGCGCTTGAACGCTCACTGAACACCGTTCCGGCACAGCTTGCGGAGCGCGAGGGACCTGATAATCTCGTATCCTTTGTACAGAACAAATTCCAGATATCCACGCTGAACGCTCTCGACGCGCATCTTTCGCCTATGGCGGTCGGAGCCCTCACCGACGGCGTATATCTAAGAGAGCTTGTTGCATCGTATATACCCTTCGGCAATCTCGGAAAATATTACGAGCCTACTTCGTATTACAGAGTTGAAGGTCCCAACGGCGAGCTCATACTTGAACATAACTATACGCCGATACAGTCCATCAGCGAGAGCACCGCATATATAGTAAACAAGATGATGCAGCAGGTCGTTGACGGCGAAAACGGCACAGGTGTCGAGGCAAAGCTCCTGTCGAAGCCCGTTGCGGGAAAGACCGGTACCACGCAGAACTGGACAGACCTTCTGTTCCTTGCCTGCACGCCCGATTATGTCAGCGGCGTATGGTACGGATACGACAACAACCTTGAGGTCGAGCTCGGTACATATTATACATCGGCTCACGTCTGGAAGAACGTCTTCGGGGATATTGCCGAAAACGGCAAGACCTCCGATTTCCCCGAATGCAGTGATGTCGTGGAATGCTATTTCTGCAAGGAGACGGGTCTTCTTGCCACCGATGACTGCGAGATAGGCGGCGTCGGATACTATAAGAAGTCCGCGCTTCCCGACACCTGCACAGCCTGCGCTCCCGATTTTGTTCCTGATGACGGTCAGCAGGCTGGTGGTCAGCAAGCGCCACGGGATGATAACGGCGGCGAGAACGGCGAGTAAATGATATACCAACATATAGCATATGAATAAGTTTCGCCCCGAAGCGATGTATAACTCGCTTCGGGGCGTTGTGTTGTACTGTGGCAGTAAAGACAGATCAGGATATATTGCGGTCATCAATAATGTATTTCATACTATGGTACTTTGAGACCGCATCTTCAAATCCCAGCGATCTGTAAAGGCTGTATCCCGATTCTGTGGCTTTGAGCTCGACATAATCCAGGCGCCTGTTCCGGGATTCTGAGAGGAGCATTTTTATAAGTTCTCCCGCAATGCCTTTTTTCCTGAACTCCGGCTTTGTATACACATTCAGGACCGTACCGGTCTTTCCGTTGATAAAGGAAGGATTTGAAGGCTTTTCCGATATGTACAGAAAGCAGCACCCAACGATAGTATCTTCATCCCTGCATACAAATACGAACAGATCATTATTGAGATGCCTGCGGTAATAATCAGGCAGATTATCGGCGATCAATGTTAATTTTTCCTGCGGTATCTCACCGTAATCCTCCGACAGATATGCTGTCCTTAACTCAACTAAGGCTTTTATGTCTTCTGTATCTGCTTTTTCAAATATCATACTGCACCTCATAAAATTATTCTGCTTTATCAGCAATTATAGCACAGTATCACTGTACTGTCAACAGAATGATGTGAACGCTTTTCGGCTGATGCGTTTTGTCTGATTTGTAGGTTTTTTCTATTGCATTTACGGGAAAGGTATGATATAATATATTAAACGTTTATTTGAACTGTTGGTTCCCTGTTCCGGGGAGCAGTATAAGACGGCATACAGCCGCATTTACGGAAGGCAGGTACTTATGTCAGATACAAATACTTATGAATCGCCGTTCTGCACAAGATATGCGAGCAGGGAGATGCAGTATATCTTTTCTGCGGACAAGAAATTCACAACATGGAGAAAGCTCTGGACAGCGCTCGCACGCGCCGAGATGAAGACCGGTCTTCCAGTGACTGCGGAGCAGGTAGAGGAGCTTGAAGCAAATATCGAAAATATCGATTACGCCGCAGCCGCAGAGCGCGAAAAGCTCGTGCGCCACGATGTTATGTCCCATGTGTATGCATACGGGCTCGTATGTCCCAAGGCGAAGGGGATAATCCACCTCGGCGCTACATCGTGCTATGTCGGCGACAATACTGATGTCATAATCATGCGCGATGGTATGAGGCTCATCCGCCGCAAGCTGCTCACTGTGATATCACAGCTTGCAGACTTTGC
>JAILFE010000393.1 GCA_024697725.1 Oscillospiraceae bacterium | reverse complement strand
TACCGCACGACTGGCTCATATATGATGTCGGTGATCTTTACAGATCGGGCGACGGGTGGTACAGAAAGTATTTCACTGCCGATGATATCTTTTCCAGAAGCTATGTCTTCTATTTTGACGGGATATATATGGACAGCACCGTATATATCAACGGCGAAGAGGCTGTTTCCTGGACATACGGTTATTCCTCATTCAGCACGGATATCTCCGCATATCTCACCGAGGGCGAGAACAGAATAGATGTCTGCGTGAGATACCGTTCCCCCAATTCCCGCTGGTATTCGGGCGCGGGGATATTCCGCAATGTATGGCTCTATACCGTCTCTCCCGTGCATCTCAATCTTGACGGGATATATATATCCCCCGATGCCTCATCGGGCGATATCTACGTCAATACCGAAGCGGTCGGCATATCCTCCGTTATGCCGCCGCTCGAAATAATACACACTGTATACGACAATACCGGCAAAGAGGTCTTCAAAGGGAATTATCCCATAAGCTGGAGCTGTATGGAATGCACCCTGCATCTTGATGACTTCACCCTCTGGAGCCTTGAAGAGCCCGTGATATACACTCTCCGCACCGAGCTTGCCGTCATAGCGGACGGCACAGTGCTCGACAGCAGCGAGAACAGCTTCGGTTTCCGCACGATACGCTTTGACCCCGACGAGGGCTTTTCTCTCAACGGGAAGCATATGAAGCTCAAGGGCGTGTGTCTGCATCACGACCTCGGCTGTCTCGGTGCGGCTGTGAATTATTCCGCGCTCGAAAGACAGCTCATGCTGATGAAGGATATGGGTGCAAACTCGATACGCACCTCACACAATATGCCCGCACCCGAGCTTCTGGAGATATGCGACAGGATAGGTCTTCTCGTAAACTGCGAGAGCTTTGACTGCTGGGAGCGCCCCAAGACAGAATTCGACAACGCCCGCTTCTTCGCCGAGACCGCCCACCGCGATGTCATGAGCTGGATAAAGCGCGACAGGAACCACCCATGTGTGATACTGTGGAGCATCGGCAACGAGATACTCGATACCCATATCGACCGCGAGCACGGATATGAGATCGCCGAAAAGCTTGTGAGCTATGTCCGCGAATGTGACTACAAGAACAACGCTTTTCCGACCATAGGCTCGAATTATATCGAATGGGAGAACGCACAGCGCGTCGGAAAGATGATCGGGATATCGGGCTATAACTATTCCGAACACTGCTACGACGAACATCATATAAAATACCCCGATACCGTTATCTACGGCAGCGAGACCTCCTCCGCCGTCAGAAGCAGAGGGATATATCACTTCCCTGCCTCGATACCGCGCCTTTCCCACGAGGACAAGCAGTGCTCATCCCTTGCAAACAGCACCGTCCGCTGGGGCAAACCCGCCGAACAGGCATGGATAGACGACCGCGACAGGAAATTCTGCGCGGGACAATACGTATGGGCGGGCATCGACTACATCGGCGAGCCCACGCCCTATGATACCAAAAACAGCTATTTCGGCATCGCCGACACCGCCTGCCTGCCGAAGGATATATATTATTTCTATCAATCGGTATGGGCTGAAAGCGCAAAACCTATGATACATCTCCTCCCCTGCTGGGACTTCAACGAGGGACAGGAGATAGATGTAATAGCATATACCAACGCCGAAAGCACCGAGCTTTTCGTAAACGGCAGATCTATGGGCAGACAGTATATAGACCATGAACACGGCAGTATACTCCACGGCGAATGGAAAGTGCGTTATGAGCGCGGCAGTATCACCGCCTAAGGCTACGACCGTGACGGAAACGTGATCGCCGAAGAGACAAAGCACAGCTTCGGCGACCCCGTGAAGATATGTCTTTCCGCCGAAAGAGAGGATATCTTTGCCGACGGCAGCGATACGGTATTTATCGATATATCCGTGCTCGATGAAAATGATATCCCCGTTGAGAACGCGCTCAACAGGATAAAGGTTTCCGTTTCGGGAGCGGGATATCTTGTCGGGCTCGACAACGGCGATTCTGCCGACACCGATGATTACAAATGCGACAGCCGCCGCCTTTTCTCGGGCAGAATGGTCGCTGCGGTAAGAGCGGACACCACTGCCGGCGATATAACGATATCGGCATATTCCGAAGGACTTGAAAGCGCATCGCTCACACTGACCTCGGAGCAGTCAGATATTCCCGAGGGAATATCACTGACAAAGGACACTGTGCGCATCACCGATGATATCATTGATATACCGATCAGAAAGATCGACATCATCTGCGATACCGATACTCTCACCAAGGATTCGCCCTCCTGCACGGCAGATGTCGTGATACATCCCGGCAACGCTTCGTATGACGATATCGTATGCGGTATATACACTCCCTACGGCGTGCCTTCTGAAGCAATAGAAGCCGTGTATGAAAACAACAACGTCAGTCTCACGGGAAAGGGCGACGGAGAATTCATCCTGCGCATCAGCTGCAGCAACGGCACCGATCACCAGTGTGTGATATCCGAAAAAAAGATCACCTGCACGGGTATGGGCAGCGCCCTGAAGGATCCGTATACTATGATATCTGCCAGTCTCTTCGACCGTTCCTCGTCACCCGTCAATATCGTTGAAGCTAACGCTCTCTCCGGTTTTTCCAGACCGATAAGGGTATACTTCAGCGGAGTTGACTTCGGCAGAGCGGGCAGCGACAGCATCATACTCTATATCGGCAATAACAGAGGCCATACCGTGAATATAGATGTCATCGACGTTTGCGGCAATGACGAGCGCCTTATCGCGGCTCTGCCGGCAGCGGACAACGGCAGGTGGAATTCTTATGAACCGATAGAATATACCCTTCCCGAAAGGCTGCACGGCATACACACGCTCGCCTTCGGCATAAGTGAAGCTATAATCTTCGGCGGATTCGCAGCAAAGGGCGAAGACGAAGCATTTGCACTGCTTTATCCGGCAGAATGCGACGAGATATACGGCGACGACTACAAAAAAGACGGCAGCAGCATCACAGGGATAGGCAACAATGTGCTCATCAATATAAACGGCATTGATTTCGGTGACGAAGGCGCATCGGGGATTATCCTCTGCGGCAGGACGCCGAACGAGTCAAACCCGATACAGCTTCGCACCGTGCATGACGGCATATCAAAGACACAGCTCCTTGAATTCACACATTCGGACGATCACACCGAGCAGATGTTCACGCTCGAAAAGCTCACCGGAAAGACCGATGTCAGCTTTGTGTTCCTCCCGGGCAGCAGCTTTGATTTCGACAGTTTCAGATTCATAAAATAACGGTAGTTTTTTCAGCGGGGAAGTGATGATATGAAAAAATACGGAGCGGCATTCGCAGCACTGGCAGCGTGTCTTTCGATAACGACTGTGCTCTTCATTATACATGCCGGAAAAACCGCCGATACTCTGCCCGCCGATCCCCGCTCCGCAGAGACAGAGCCTGCTCCCGTTTCATCCGAAAGCATGAGCGATACAACGACTGTCACAGAAGAAACGACCATATCGGAGACCACCGCAGAGACCATAACCTCTGCCGCCGAGACAATCCGCGAAACACAGCAGACCCGTGCGGATAAGAAATATGACGGAAAGAGCGTATATATCTCTGCCGAAAATATATCGCAATATCCCGAGCTCCCCGTCGGCAGCGAGATAACATCACTTACGATACTGCTGCGTCACTTCGGATATCCCGCCGAAAAGACCGTTCTTGCGAGAGAGTATCTCCCGATAGCCTCGGGCAGGACTAAATTCGACAACGGCAGGACATACAAGGAGAGCTTCTACGAATATTTCATCGGCGACCCGTTTTCCGCCGGCTACGGTTGCTTTGCCGATGCGATAGTAAAAGCCGCCGTATCGTATATATCCGAAAACGGCGACCATTACAGCGTATACAATATATCAGGCTGCTCTCCCGGGCTGCTGTACCGATATCTTGAAAACGGCTTCCCCGTGCTCGTGTGGGCGACAGAAAAAATGGCAGAACCCGAATATTATGAAACATGGTACGATATCGACACGGGCGAAAAGCTCGACTGGTATTCGGGCGAGCACTGCAGCGTGCTTGTCGGCTTTGATACAAAGAAAAATACTCTCACCTTCAACGACCCGAAGGAAGGCATTACCGACTACCCGCGCAAGAACTTCGAGAAAAGGTTCTCACAGATGCACAGTCAGGCTGTGGTGATACTCCCGAACAGCATCTCCCCTCTTCCCGATGTCCCCGATGAGCCCGTGACCGCAACAGCAAAAACGACCGTCACCGCTGCCGATACGGAAACTACTGCCGATACAGCGGCAGCAGAAAATGATATCACAGCAGAGGATACCTCCTCTGAAAGCGAATAATGATCTTTTTGAAAGGAATGAGCCTATGGCAGTCATAAAAAACAAAGAATACCCCGATGACATCACAGAGCTTGATCTGAGCGGACAGGCTCTCACAAGCGA
>JAILFE010000383.1 GCA_024697725.1 Oscillospiraceae bacterium | reverse complement strand
GGCTCTGATACCCATAAAAGCGTATCTGACAGCTTTGATGCTCTGAAACTGCGTCAATATCAGGGAAATGATTGAAATTATAAGAAAGGACGGCAGGACAACTCCGAGCGTAGCCATACACGCTCCGATAAATCCCGATGTCTTATATCCCACAAATGTTGCGGCATTGATAGCGATCGGTCCGGGGGTTGACTCGGAGATCGCAACAATATCGGAAATATCCTTTTCATTCAGCCATTTTTTATTTTCGCATACTTCCTTCTGTATCAGCGGTATCATCGCATAACCGCCGCCGAAGGTAAATGCCCCGATCTTCATAAAAGTCAGGAACAGGTCAAGATTCTTATTCACAGTATCACTCCTACAAAGAAATTATATCAAATGAAGCAAAATTCGTCAATATCCGGAAAAAGCAAAAAATACTTGACATACGTCGTAAAACGTGTTATACTTGACATAGGTCAGAAAGGAGATGCCGTTATGCCAAGACCGCAGAAATCACGTCGTATCTGCTGTTATCCCGATTACTGGAGCTTCGCGCCCGATCAGGATAAGGCAAACGATACGATCATAATGTCGCTTGACGAGTTTGAAACGATACGCTTGATAGACTACTTCGGAAAAACACAGGAGCAGTGTGCAGGCGAAATGAATGTTGCGAGAACGACTGTCACGGCGATATATGATACCGCACGAAAAAAGCTCGCACAGGCGCTGGTCGAGGGCGGGCGCATCGTCATTTCGGGCGGAAACTATACTATTGATAACACGATCTCAGATGAGATCACACGGAAAGGAAGCACTATTATGAGAATAGCAGTAACCTATGAAAACGGACAGATATTCCAGCATTTCGGCAGGACAGAGCAGTTCAAGCTCTACGATGTTGCCGACGGCAAGATAATAAATGAGCAGATCGTTGGCACGAATGGTGCGGGACACGGCGCTCTTGCAGGGTTCCTTAAAAACGCTCAGGCTGACGTTCTTATCTGCGGAGGCATCGGAGGCGGTGCACAGATGGCTATGCAGGAGGCAGGGATCGCTCTCTACGGCGGTAATATCGGAAGTGCCGATGATGCTGTTGCTGCATACCTTGCACAGACGCTCATTCAGAACGTGAATCCGACCTGCGGTCATCACCATGAACACGGCGAAGGCCATACCTGCGGAGATCACGGCTGCGGTAAACACTGATGAAGTACGATCATACCGAAAAGGCAGTCACCCTTTTTACAAATGGGTATAACTGCGCACAGGCTGTTTTTGTTGCGTTCTGCGATGTTACGGGCATGGACGAGGATCTTGCAAAGCGTCTGTCATCGTCCTTTGGCGGCGGTATGGGGCGTATGCGTGAGGTCTGCGGCACCTGTTCGGCAATGTTCATGACAGCCGGAATACTATACGGCGAGGGAACGGAGACAGATCACGCCATCAAGACCGAGCATTACAAGCGGATACAGTATCTTGCAGAGGAATTCCGCAGGGAGCATGATACTATCATCTGCCGTGACCTTCTGAAGGGACTGGAGGTAACAAGCACGCCCACTCCCGAAAAACGCACCGAGCAATACTACAAAGTCAGACCCTGTGTGAAATTTGTCAGAACGGCAGCCGAGATACTCGACCGCTATCTTGAAGAAAACCCGCCGGAGAGGTAAGAGCCAATGAAGATAATCACGCTTGTTGAGAACTCCTGCGGTCATGAAGGCTGTATCGCAGAGCATGGGCTGTCGCTCTATGTCGAGACAAAGAATCACAAGCTGCTGCTTGACACGGGACAGACCGATGCAGTTGTGAAAAATGCGGAAGTTCTCGGAATTGATCTGTCTGCGGTCGATACGGTCATACTCAGTCACGGACACTATGACCATTCGGGCGGAATCATCCCGTTCTCGCAGATAAACCATACCGCGCAGATCATCATGCAGAGCAAAGCCGCCGAACCTCATTACAACGGAGAACGCTATATAGGTATCGACAAGGCAATACTCGACCTGCCGAATGTGCGGCTCATTGACGGAGATATACAGCTTGACGATGAGTTGTTCCTTTTTAGCGGTATCACAGGCAGACGGTGCTATCCGCAGGGAAACCGCAAGTTGTCCCGTATGGAGAACGGCGAGAAGATCCCCGATGATTTCGCCCATGAGCAGTGTCTTGTCATAAAGCAGAACGGAAAGCACTGGCTGCTGTCGGGCTGTTCGCATAACGGCATACTTAATATCCTTGACCGATACAGAGAGATAATCGGGAAGGCACCCGACTATGTTCTGACAGGCTTTCACATGATGAAAAAGGACGGCGAGCATACCGACGAAGAAAAGGAAGTCATCATTCAGACAGCAAAAGAGCTTTCACAGCTCGATACCGTCTTTTACAGCGGACACTGCACGGGTATCCCCGCATTTGAACTGATGAAAGATATCATGGGCGACAAGCTGATCGCTCTGCACAGCGGTGAGCAAGTAGTATAATTCGTAAAGAACTGAAAACGCAGCCGACAGTGCTGCGTTTTCAAGTTTATCAGCTCGCTGAAGACAAGCCTCCTTCACTGATCATCACCGCCTATCAATGCTTTATATGTCCTGTCTATACCTATCGCTCCGAGCGGAGCAGTGATCAGTATCGCAAGCACCGCAACAGCCAGCACGATCTTTCCGCAGGGAAGACCGAGCGACAGCGGCACAGAGCCGATCGCCGCCTGAACAGTAGCTTTAGGCAGATATGCTATCACGCAGAAAAGCTTTTCTTTCGTTGTAAGTTCTGTACCGAACATACACAGCCATACGCCTGAAGCACGGAATGCAAGAGCTATGAATATCATAATCACAGCCATACCGCCCGCCGTCACAGTATAGCGGATATCAACAGCGGCTCCTACCAGCACGAACAGCATGACTTCCGCACCGATCCAAAGCTTGCCGAACTTTTCCGACAGCCGTGAGGAAACGCTTTTATCAGCTTTCAGTTTCACGATACAAGCCATAGCGACCACAGCAAGCAGTCCGGACACGGAAACATATGGCTTCACCAGTGTTTCAATGCTCATCAGCAGAAAAGAAGTGCCAAGCATGATAATGACCTTTGTAGTATTCCTGATCTTGCGGCTATGCTGATATGCCTTTTCAAAAAGAAAGGATACCGCAGCTCCGACTGCCGCACCGAACAGTACACCGAGTACTATCGATACAGGGATATTCAGAAAATCGGACACTTTTGCCGAACCGCCCTGCGCCATAGTCACGAACGTAGAAAACAGAACGATAACAAATATATCATCGCAGGAAGCACCTGCAAGTATCATCTGCGGTATGCTCTTGTCCGTACCGGCTTTTTCTTCGATGAGCTTTACCATTCTCGGCACGACGACCGCAGGAGATACCGCACTCAGCACTGCTCCCATTACGGCGGCTTCGATACGATCCACTCCAAGCAGAAGCGGAGCGAACAGCACATACCCGACTATCTCACAGCAGGCAGGAACGAATGACATAAGCACCGCAGGTCTGCCGACTTTTTTCAGATCGGACAGGTTCAGCGACAATCCTGCCTTTACAAGTATGATAATGAGCGCTGTCTGCCGAAGCTCCGATGATATTCCGAGTATGGAACTGTCGAGCATATCAAGTACATACGGACTGACTATGATCCCTACACTGAGCATACCGATGATGCGGGGCAAGCCTATCCGTTCAGAGACAGCGGCGGCAGACAGTCCGACAATAATAATTATCGCAAGTGAAAACAGCATAGATATGACCCCCATATATAATAAAAAAGCCGACAACTATTGCGTAAAAACGCAGAAGTCATCAGCTTGAACAAGCGGTTCCGTAGGCTCAGACCGAGCCGTCCGCGGGAGAACATCATTCCCGATATTCAATTTACTATATTAATGTCTGCTCAAAAAGCCGAAAAGTACGTAATAGTGCAACTTCGAAGTGCTTTTCGG
>JAILFE010000197.1 GCA_024697725.1 Oscillospiraceae bacterium | reverse complement strand
ACGGGTAGCATCGCACGCTTTAATGCCCGCTGCATCGTCCGCAGCAGATCGAGATGGGATATATATACCGCCCTGTCGGTCTTTGAAAATTCGGCTCTTATCGGTCTTTTATCCAAAGCATTCACGTCCCGTCGCTTTATTCACGCCGCAGCCCGCGCACTGCTCGCGGCAGTTCTTAGTAGTTTCGGCGTTGTGAGCCTTTTTGTTCTCGCGTATTAGGAAATTCCGGCTCACCATATAATCAAGGTGATCCCACGGCATCACCTCGTCGTATTCCCTCTTTCTGCACGCGTAGAACGCCATATCCGCGCCGTTGTCCTCAAATGCCTTTTTCCAGAGGTCAAAGCGGAAATGCTCGTCCCAGCTGTCGAAGCGGCAGCCGCTCTTCCATGCGGAATATATCACGGAGCAGAGCCTTCTGTCGCCCCTTGCGAGCACGGCTTCGAGTATGCTCACGTCATAGTGATGATAGCTCACGTTGACATATTTTTTCCCGCGCGTGGAATCGAGCAGCAGTTTCTGACGGCGGTGTATCTCGTTCTCGTCCGCCTGCGGCTCGAACTCGAACGGAGTGAACGGCTTCGGGACAAAGGTGGCGCAGCTTATGGATATCGACAGTCTGCCGTCCCTGCCGCGCTTTCTGTCGGGATTGCTGTAGAAAAGATCGGCTATCTTTTCGGACAGTGCCGCTATACCGAGGATATCCTCATCGCGCTCATCCGGCAGACCGAGCATGAAATACAGCTTCACCTGTGAATATCCGCCCGAGAATGCAAGTGCGCATGAGGAGAGTATCTCCTCCTCGGTTATGTTCTTGTTTATGACATCGCGCAGGCGCTGCGTTCCCGCCTCGGGAGCGAAGGTGAGCCCGCTTTTGCGTATCTTCTGGAGCTTTTCCATGATATTGCCGCTGAAAGTATCTATCCTCATGGAAGGCAGAGCGAGATTTATCCTGTTCTGTCCGGTATAATCGGTGAGAGTATCGAGCAGGGAGTCTATATCTGAAAAATCGCTCGTGGAGAGCGACGAGAGGGATATCTCTTCATATCCCGTGCTCTCGCAGAGAGACTTTGCCTCGCGGCATACGGTATCCGTGCTTTTCTCGCGGAACGGACGGTATATAAAGCCCGCCTGACAGAACCTGCATCCGCGGATGCAGCCGCGCAGCACCTCGACGACCGCTCTGTCGTGGACTATCTCAGAGAACGGCACGACAAAGCTTTCGGGATAATACACTTCGTCAAGATCGGATATTATCCGCTTGCGGATCGTTTCGGGAGCGCAGGGGACGTTCGGAGCATACGCAGCGACGGTGCCGTCTTCGTTATAGGTGACATCGTAGAAAGCGGGGACATATATCCCTTCCGTGCGTGCTATCCGTTCGAGATACGCACTTTTTGAATATGTGCCGTTCTTTTTCATTTCGGCATAGATATCCATTATCTCGATATTGACCTGTTCGCCCTCGCCGATGATGAAGAAATCGAAGAAATCCGCGAGAGGCTCGGGATTGCAGACACACGGTCCTCCCGCACACACGAGAGGAGAGCTTTCGTCCCTGTCGCGTGAGAATAGCGGTATCTTTGCAAGATCGAGCATATTCAGTATATTCGTGTAGCTGAGCTCATACTGCAATGTGAAGCCGACAAAATCGAATTCGTCGAGGGAATCGAGGCTTTCGAGCCCGTAGAGCGGGATATCGTGCTTTCGCATCAGCTCTTCGAGATCGAGCCCGGGCGCGAATACCCTTTCGCACCAGAAATCATCGCGTTTGTTTTTGAGCGAATAGAGTATCTTCATCCCGAGATGGGACATACCGATATCGTATGAATCGGGAAAGCAGAACGCAAATCTGACGTCGACATCCTGTTTGTTCTTGACAACGCTGTTTAGCTCGCCGCCGATATAGCGGGAGGGAGTCCGCACCTTTAACAACAGAGGCTCCAGCATATTTCTGACATTCATATTTATTTCCTTTTGGTGCAGTGATATACGGTCACTGCTGTG
>JAILFE010000116.1 GCA_024697725.1 Oscillospiraceae bacterium | reverse complement strand
TGGTGCCACTGCTCCCTTTTTCTATTATATCATATCATTCAGAACAAATCGAGAGGTTTTTTCATGTCAATATAACGTTTTTAAGGATGAATTTTGTATACATTGCACAAAAGCGGCAGTGCCGCATATGCAGTACCGCCGCCGTAAAGACTATTTATAGTCAACTACATAAGAGATTGCACATTCAGTCAAGCAAACCTTTGCATATACGAGGTTTGTGCAGACTGAATGCAGCAATTTCAATGTCGATCACTATATCTATCCGTCAGATGATAACAACGAGATAATAGCCGCCTTCCTTTACATCGAAAGCTATGTTGCCGTTATTCTCTACCATTGTCTTATCAACGAGGACAAGAGTATTTGCGTTGGGATCATACTTGTATACCTTAACGAAGCTGCTTGCGCGCTCCTTGGCGAACTTTGCATTGATCTCGCCTGTGAAGCCGAGTGCTGTGAGCTGATCGCTGACTGCAAACTCACCGTAGGACTTAGCATCCTTTGTAGCTGTCTTTACAAGGCTTGCAGGGATAACATTAACGCCGGGTGTAACGCTTATATCAACTTCTGATGTGGAAGTGATCTTCGATGCCTTGACATCCCAGAGGATACCGTTGTCAAGCAGGAACTGGAGATTTACCTTGCCTGCCTTTGCAGCCTTGAGGACATCAGAGGAAACAACTGTCGAGCCGTTCATATCGATCGAAACGGTCTTGTTCTTCTTCTGGTTGCTTACATAGTTTCTGATAGCAGTCCAGCCGTTAATGCTCTCATATCCGTAAAGATATGCAACACCTGCGGAAACCTTCTTGCTGCTGGATGTTGTTGTCTTTGTGGATGTCTTTACACTGTTAGCCGAGAAATTCGGATAATATGCATACGGTCCGTAATAGCCGTAGGAACCATAATAGCCATAGTAGCCGTTATAGTAATAGCCGTCATAATAATAGCTGCCATCATACCTTACAGTGTTGCGTGTGATATTTACGCCCCATGTGCCGCCTGCTGCCTCAGCCTCGGAAAGTGTGGTGTATGTCCTTCCGTTATAGGTGTATGTATAATAATACGAGGAAGGAACGCCGCCGTTCACTGTGATATAGTTCATATCGAACAAGGAAGCGGAAAGAGCCTCGGCGATAGTATCATAATACTTGCCTGTATAGCTGCTGTAGTAAATACCCTTGCCGTTATTCGTAACAACTGTGCCGTTGTAGCCGTTGTATGTAACTACTCTTGTCTTGTCGCCCTTGGAAGCCTCCACAGCGTCCTGAAGAGTTGCATAATACTTGCCTGTAACGGAGCTGTAGTAGGGATAGCCGTTATAATAATATCTGTAGCCGGGATCTGCATATGTGCCGCTTACTACCTTTACATAATCGGAATCTCCGCGCGAATCAGCGAGAGCCTCGTTGAAATTCCTGTAGTAAAGACCGGTATAGATGCTGTAATAACGATAATCCGTCGAATATACAGTACGGCCGTATCCGCGGTCTACATAATATCCGTCATAAACATTATAAGCATTGTTGTTGGATGCTCTTACAGCCTCGTTATAATCATTATAATACTTTCCTGTAACAACACTGTAATATCTATAGGATGAAGAATACGTATTGCTCGAGGACGCACTTACTGCCATTGCAGGGAATGAGGATGCCATCATGATAACAGCAGCTGCAGCAACAGCGGCCTTTTTAAACGAAAAGTTTTTCATTGCTATTTCTCCTTTTGCCATATAATAATCAATGCCCGTACATATCGGCATTAACTCTCAGATGTCATTATAACATATTTTTTTCAAAATTCCAATACTTTTTTCACAAAAAAATATTTACAATATGGTTACAATTTGATATCTGCTGTACAAAACGAGCAGGCGAAATAAGAGTATTTTTGGATCACAGCATCTGAAAACAAATAAGGTATCGGCTTCGCCGATGCTCATTAAATCACCGGCCGAAGATCGATACCTTGTTTATTATTTCTTCTTTATTCTTTCAGCAGGCGCTGTACTAAGAAACGCAAAGGCGCTTCTTTACTGCGCCAGCGAGACATATCATCACCTGTTATCTATCTTTTCGGGGTACATATCATGGTGAGCAAGCCTGTCAAATGCGATATCCTCCCATTTCGTTCCCTTTCTGCCGTAGTTGCAGTACGGGTCGATAGATATCCCCCCGCGCGGTGTGAATTTTCCCCATACCTCGATATATTTAGGATCCATCAGCTTTATCAGATCCTTCATTATGATATTCACACAGTCCTCGTGGAAATCCCCATGATTGCGGAAGCTGTAAAGATAGAGCTTGAGGGACTTGCTCTCGACCATTCTTTCATCGGGGACATAGGATATATATATGCAGGCAAAATCCGGCTGTCCCGTGATAGGGCACAGGCTCGTGAATTCGGGACAGTTGAATTTTACAAAATAATCATTCTCCCTGTGCTTGTTGAGAAATGTCTCCAGCATATCCGGAGCGTAATCATCGGGATATTTCGTACCGTTGCTGCCAAGATGCGAAAGCCCTTCTTTTTCACGTTTCTCCATACATCCTCCCGTTATACAAGCGAATTGAGGAAAGCCGGCTGATATTTCTTCGGGCAGATGAATTCCGCTGTCATGCCCACGATGTCGATATCAAAAAGCACCTCGCAGTAGCCGCTCACATTCTTTTTCGTGCCGTGAGGATAAAGCTTCATCATGATGCTCTCCTGCATATAATTCAGCGAGCCGGAGCTGAGTATCTGGCACGCCATGTATTTTTCGCGCATTATCTTCCAGTTGAACGAAGGCATATCATACACCTCTGCGAGTATCGAAAGGAAATTGTCCGATGCTCTCCCGCAGGATATCAGCTTGAATCCGTCCGAATAGATATGGTTCACGAACCTGTCGTCCTTGTCAACGCCGCGCATGGCGCTGCTCAGTTCGAGATTGAGGGTACAGGTGCGGTTCTTGTACAGCCCGCCGATCTCGACATAATATATCCCGTTTTCATATGTGCTGTCGGTCACGGTAAAGCTCAGCTTTTCAGAATCATACGGCCCCGCGCAGATCTCTCTGAGACGGGGTTTTCCACCCAAAAATCGGATCATCTGCGCATCTCCTTTCTGATAATAGCTTTCGGGATCGTCTCCGTCAACGTCCTCTTCTGCGAGAGCGGGATCTCTCACTCCGTTCGCTGCGAAGGCTGCTGCCCTGTCGCGGCAGGTGCCGCATACGCCGCACGGCTTATCTCCGCCTTCATAGCAGCTCCATGTAAGTTCATACGGGACACCGAGCTCGAGCCCCTTTTTCACGACCTCGGACTTTGTGAGCTCCACGAACGGTCCGTACAGCTCGAGCTGATGACCGCTGCCCTCGATTATCGCCCTGTTCATGGCGTCATTGAATGCAGAAGAGCAGTCGGGATAAGCATTCCCGGCGGCATCGTCCGCGTGCGCCCCGTAGTATATCACGCTGCATTTCTTCGACAGCGCCACAGATGCGGCTGTCGCAAGGAATAGTCCGTTGCGGAACGGCACATATGTTGATACAGGCGCTCCGTCTGTTTTTCCGAGCTGCTCCGAATAGCTCTCCTTCGGAATATCCTTGTCGGAATGCGACAGCAGCGAACAGTCCGAAGACGCGAACACAGCACCGAGATCAAGCTCAACGAGTTCCACCTTGTAATGCTCTGCAAGCTTTCTCGCCGATTCGAGCTCCTTTATGTGTTTCTGTCCGTATGATACGGAAAGTGCGCATACATTCCCCGCACCGCAGCGATCGACCGCCATTCCGAGACAGGTCGCGCTGTCAATACCGCCGCTCAAAAGCACGAGTATCCTCATATTCAGCCTCCGTTATCTGTATGAGTTCTGCTGTCCCGCAGTGAGGAACAGTCTGTTCTGCAGAGCCGTTTCGGTCTCGAACCGTCCCCTGAACGTTGTGGTCACGGTCTTGCCCGCGGGCTTTTTTATGCCCCTTGCGGTCATGCAGCTGTGATGTGCCTCTATGATAACGGCAACATCACTGCTCCCCGTCACCATAGTCATTATCTCTGCTATATCCGAGCCTATCCTCTCCTGGAGCTGGAGCCTCTTTGCCGCCATATCCGCTATGCGTGCGATCTTTGAAAGACCGATCACCTTTCCATCGGGGATATAGGCCACTGTCGCTTTCATATCATACATCAGCGCCATATGGTGCTCGCAGTAGGAGAATATCTCGATATCGCGGGCGATGACCATATCGCAGTTCCCGAAGCAAAGCCCGTCCTCAAAGGTCTTTCCGAACATCTTCGCTATCTCCTCATTGGAGTAGTTCATGCCCTCGAAGACCTCCTCGTACATACGCGCGACCCTGTCGGGAGTATCTTTGAGCCCCTCCCTTTCGGGATCGTCGCCGAGCGCTTCGAGTATGCCCCGGATATGATATTTTATCTTTTCCTTGTCGATCAATTTATATTACATTCCTTCCAAAGCTGTAATGTATAGTCAACGACATTGGAAATTGCACATTCAGTCAAGCAAAGCTTTGCATATATGAGCTTTGCGCAGACTGGATGCAGCAATTTCAATGTTGTTTACTATATCTATACTCCGCGCATTTCCGGCGCCCAGACGAATTTATGTATCTGGAGCTGGAAGCGCGAATCCATAAGCTCGTTCTCTATCATGAAATCAACTATATCCTTCGGCTCTGTCCTGCCGAATACCGGACTGAATATCGTACTGCACCGCTTGTCGAGCGAATATTCCGCAATTATCTCCGCCGCTCTTTTCAGATCGTCCCTGCTGCCGCAGACGAACTTCACGCTGTCCGTTTTTTCAAGATACCGGTAATTATCGGTCAGCATATATTTTTCCATGCCGGACGAAGGGAGCTTATAGTCAAGAGTGAAGGAAAGCTCTCCCTTTCCGCTTTTTCTGAGCTCTGCAAGCTCTGCGATGCTGACTGAGCCGTTCGTTTCGATCTCGGTGCGAAGGCCATCCTCGTGCATGAGCGCCGCGCACAGCTCAGGGATGCCCTCCCGCAGCAGCGGCTCGCCGCCCGTCAGTGTGACGCAGTGAGCATGTGTGAACTTCACATATCCGACTATATCCCCGATGGTAAGTATCTCATACGGGCAGTCGTGATCGTTTGCCCATCTTGTATCGCAGTATGAGCACCTGAGATTGCAGCCCGTAAAGCGTATGAACGCCGCAGGCTTCCCGGCACAAAGTCCTTCTCCGTTGATGCTCAGAAATTTTTCAGCCACTCTGAATGCTGTCCCCGTGCTGTCACTCATAGTATTCCGCCCTGTTCCCGGGAGTTTCGTATACTGTCACCCGTTTTACTCCGTCAAAATGTGTCTTCAGCCTGTCAAATATCAGTTTTGCGAAATTCTCCGCAGTCGGTCTGCATGGGATCTCGTTCAGCCTGAAATTTTCT
>JAILFE010000088.1 GCA_024697725.1 Oscillospiraceae bacterium | reverse complement strand
ATACATACCTCTCATTACCGACTGTCTTGCCTTCACGCCGAGCTTGTACCAGCCGTCCTGCGGGACATCGAAGGTCCATGTGACCATCTGTCCGGAGGTCTTCCATGTATTCGCACCGACAGTATTGTAGCGCTGCTTTATGGGATCGCCTTCATTCCCCTCATGATCCTCGGTGCGGTAATCGCCGCGGTCATAGGTCGGGAATATTTCCGACGAATTCGTGCATATGTAGTTCTCGCCCTGTATCTTTATCACGGGAGTGCCGGAATTCTTTCCGAGCTCGCCCGCATCCGGCTTTGAATAAGGCGCAAAGCTCTCTTCATGGGTAAGCTCGATCGAAGCCACGGCAATAGACGCCTTCTCGGACGCGATGCTCACGGTATGCGTGCCCTTGGAAAGATTGAAGAACAGCGGATCGTTGAAAATACCGTCGGGATCCTCAAGATATGCGGTCACCCATCTCGGCGCCTCTGTCTGGATAGGTCTTATCTCGTTGTTCTTGTTGTCCTTTCTTATCTCGTTCGCGCTGTGCCATACATGAGCAAGCTCGATGCGCGATGCCGAGTCATAGGGCAGATCACCGTCAATAAGAACGGATATTTCAGAGGTGGTCATATTCCCGGCAATGGGGAAATATGTCAGCTTGATGTTATAGTTCCCGTCCTCGGGGACATCGACAGTGAAATCGAGCTGTCCGTCCTGATTCGACCAGACTATGACATTGTCTTTTCCCTCATAGTCCGTGATCTGATATTCCGTTTCGGGCGATGCCTGCGAAAAGGCAAGCGGAACCGACCCGCCGGGGAATTTCTCCGCGGAATATTTTGTATTATAATCGCTGTAGGTAACTCTTTCGACGTAAAAAGCAGCCTTTTTGGCCGCTTCTTCCTCGGTAAGTTCCTCACCCGACGCACTGCCTTCATCTGCCGCAAACGCGGTCACGGGGATACAGGTCATGCATAGCAGCACTGCCATTACAGCGGACAGGAGCCTTCTGTTTCTGTTTTTTCCTGACAACTGAAAAAACCACCTTTCATAGAAACTCAAAGCAAGCGGCACATATCCGACATTTTTACCAATGTCATGAGGTCAGACAAGCCGTACTTTAATTATACCAATTCAACAAATCAATGTCAAGCAAGAGCTTTGTATTTATGAGATATTTTTGTTTGAGATTTTTGTTAAAAATGTACAATTTTTCGTAATTGTAATCCGTTACACAAGTTAAAGTTTAAAAATTGGTTAAAATTCTCGGATATTGTATACCTCATGAAATAAAAAAGCCTTATCCCCGTATAACAGGGATAAGACCATAATATCGCGTATATCGGTCATTGAACGCATTTTTTCGCTCCTATGTAATAGAGCACGGGTACCACCGCTCCGACAAGACTCTTCAGCACAGCAGCAATACCGCTGCCGAGACTGAATACTATCGAAACAGCCGCAAATACGATCATTATCACACCAAGTATCAGGACGGTGTTCACCGAGCCCGATCTGAGCCCCGCGATGCCGCAGATGATATCGAATATGCAGCTTATCATCGTCAGCGCGAATATTATACCCACGATGGCGCTCATCCCGTTCCTGATAAATTCAGGGAGCTCTCCGAGCTGCACGTTCATAAATCCGCCCGCTGCGACAAGAGCCCTGATGCTTCTTATCAGACTGATAACCGAACTGATGATAAGGAACCAGCTCACTCCCTTGAGCAGTGTACTGCGCTGTGACATGATACTACTTCTTGGCGTAGCTGTCGTGAACGCTTAACCTGTTGAGCGCTCTTTTCAGCTTCAGTTCCGCCATATTGTAATCCTGGCTGCTCTTTTTGGCTTTTATGCGTTCGAGCGCATCCTCCTCGGAGCGCTTTGCCCATTCGACATCTATCTCATCTGCCCATTCGACAGCGTGTGCGAATATGCTCACCTTGTTCCCGCCGACCTTCATCAGACCCGTAGAAACTGCGGCAGTGCGCCACGAACCGTCTGCCTGTCGTATTTTCAGCGGACCGGACGGCAGATTTGCCACAAGACTTATATGATGCGCAAGTATACCGATATCTCCGTCGGCAGTGCGTGCGATTATCTGAGTAGTCTCGCCGTCAAAGAAGGTCTTTTCGGGCGTGATCACTATGAGAGAATACGGTGCCGCCATGTGTCATGCCCTCCTTCGGATCATGCGTTTTTCTTTGCTTTTTCGACTGCTTCATCGATCGTTCCCACGAAGAGGAATGCCGACTCAGGCAGATCGTCATGCCTGCCCTCGATTATTTCCTTGAACCCGCGTATGGTCTCCTTCAGAGGAACGTACTTTCCTTCCATACCCGTGAACTGCTCCGCAACATTGAACGGCTGTGAAAGGAAACGCTGTATCTTTCTTGCACGGGATACCGTGAGCTTATCCTCGTCGGAAAGCTCATCCATGCCCATGATGGCGATGATATCCTGAAGCTCGGTATAGCGCTGGAGTATATTCTGTACCGAACGTGCTGTCTCGTAATGCTCATTGCCGACGATCTCGGGAGAAAGTATCCTTGAAGTCGAATCAAGAGGATCCACCGCAGGATAGATACCGAGCGATGATATGCTTCTTGAAAGCACTGTCGTTGCATCAAGATGCGCAAATGTCGTAGCGGGTGCAGGGTCGGTAAGGTCATCCGCAGGCACATATACCGCCTGTACGGATGTGATCGAGCCCTTGTTCGTGGAGGTGATCCTCTCCTGGAGAGCGCCCATCTCGGTCGCAAGCGTAGGCTGATAGCCGACTGCGGACGGCATACGTCCGAGCAGCGCGGAAACCTCCGAGCCTGCCTGTGTGAAACGGAATATATTGTCTATGAACAGGAGCACGTCCTGTCCCTCGACATCACGGAAATATTCCGCCATTGTCAGTCCCGAAAGACCGACTCTCATTCTTGCTCCGGGAGGCTCGTTCATCTGACCGTACACGAGCACGGTCTTGTCGATAACTCCCGACTGTATCATTTCGTTATAGAGGTCATTCCCCTCACGGGTGCGCTCGCCGACACCAGTAAATACGGATATGCCGCCGTGCTGGTTAGCAACGTTATTTATGAGCTCCTGTATGAGCACCGTCTTTCCGACACCTGCGCCGCCGAAAAGACCGATCTTTCCGCCCTTGAGGTAGGGACAGATAAGATCTATTACCTTTATACCCGTTTCGAGTATCTCCGTGGATGCCGCCTGTTCCTCATAGGATGGCGGATCACGGTGGATAGGCCAGCGCTCCTCATACTCCGGTTCGGGCTTGTTGTCAACAGGCTCGCCGAGCAGATTGAATATCCTGCCGAGCGTTCCTCTGCCGACCGGCACTGTTATCGGATTTCCGGTATCTGTCGCGGCTGTCCCGCGCACCAGTCCGTCTGTTGAGGACATGGCGATGCAGCGCACGATATCATCTCCGATATGCTGTGCGACCTCGCATATCAGTCTTTTGCCGTCAAAATTGATCTCTATCGCGTTCAGCAGCTTCGGAAGGCTGTCCTTTTCAAACTGTATATCGACTACAGCGCCGATTATCTGAACGACCTTTCCGACATTGTTCAGCGGCATTTGATAATCACCTCGTAAAAT
>JAILFE010000086.1 GCA_024697725.1 Oscillospiraceae bacterium | reverse complement strand
AAACTTAAACTCTATATCATCTTTTTCTTCATAGCGCATGAAAGATGCCTTGTCATATTCCTTTGTATCATAAAACGCCACTTTCAAAGCTCGTTTACCTCCTGTGTTCAATTTTGCTAGTATGATTATATCATATATAATACTATTTTGCAAGTACTAAATGTAATTAAATAAATTACCAAGGTGCTGACATAAAAAGCGCAGATGTATCGAAAAACCAAACTTTTCGATACATCTGCGCTTTGTTATTATATGTTATCACAATGAACTATACTCCCCAACGGCAGAACCGAATGCAACATCTCGGCGGCGGCAGCATCAGCTTCAGCAATAGCGTGAGCATATATCTTTGCGGTAGTCCCCTTGCCAAATAGTAACACACTTTCGTATGGTTGATATATAACGCAAATACGCTTAAAACAGGCTTCTTTTGTCTTTCAAAGGTTCATCAAGCAGCTTGTAGTAAATGTAGATCTCACGGGGCTGTCCCTCGACATAGGCATCGAGGGTGATGTACTCGATTAGCTCTAAGCACATCTCACTGGTAAGCTCCTGTACATCAGTATACTTTCTCAGTCGCTCCATGAACAGGGCTACATCTTCCTCGTCCTGCCTGATCGTGGAGAACTTTTCTTCAAGCTCGGCAACTTCTGCGGACAACTCTTTCTGTTCGGTCTCGTACTTTGCTATCAGCTTCATCGCTACATCCTCAGATACCTTAAAGTTCTTTTGAGAGTTATGTGTCCAAGTTTCATATCCCTCATTTTAGTCAAGTATTTTTTGAATGTTTGATTTTGTTAATCTCATTGTTTTTGCCTCCTTTTTATGCAACTGAACCGTACTCGTCATCATCGCTATCTTCTTTATTGTTATCATTATCCGAATCAAGATTTGGCAATGAGGTTCCAGAATTTCCCCCGAGGACGACTGCAAGACCGCCTATTACAGATACTATAACAGCTGATACAAAGCTAACAATTATTGCCCTGTGTCTCTTATTTTCAGTATCCTTTTTCGCAATATGCGATTCAACTTCGAGCATTCGATCGATTATATATTTCTTGTCATCAAATGATAAATCCTCTTGCTCAAGCATCTTTGATAGAGAACTAAGGATCAACCTACAGCATTCGTAGTAGTTCTGAACGCTCTCTTCATTATCCGATAATACTTTATTGATAAAGCACATATAATCTGAGACTATTTCTTTTACAGCGCTTGCATACACTGGAAACTGTTCTATTGCCTTTTTTGCAACCTCTGGATCCATGTTGGGCAACATAGAAAAGAATGTCATTACTTTATCTTTGGAAAGATGCCTAAAATCAGGAATGTTGAGTTTCTTTAACACCTGTTCTTCGCTAAGATTTGTACTATTAATTCTCATACGTTTTTTCCTTTCCGATAGGCAAAGATTGTTCGCTAAACCTTTGCTGTTATTATGAATATGAAGGGATGCTGAGGTATTTATATCATTTATACTGCTTTCTTTCGTTTTCCTTTCTGATAGTACCAATTTTCTTATCACTTCGAGTATCTCTACCGTTGGGATTTCTTATTGTTCCCGGCGGTAAACCTCTTGTTTTCTCAAACGTTCCTACACTGCAATCGCTTCTGACTTTTCTTGTGGACATCTTTTCACCTCCTCGGTAAATGAATTTTGCTCGTTGGATGTAATAAACCTTAAGTTAATCCCTATTTTTTCAGCATATTCCGGTTGGAGCTTAATCTTTTCGATTAAGTTAATAGAGATTATACGGCTTCTTACATTCATATTCATCACCTCCTGTAGTTCTTTTCTTGTTATTATAGCATAGAAGGATTGCAGAATAAATGATAATAGTGGCAATATAACAGGTTCTATTTATACAATTATTGCAAAATAAAGTTATTATTATTTTATAGAGGTATTTAACTGAGCTTCAGCGAAACCTCTCCCTCTTTCTGATTGCTCCAATGCTCGTCGCGTATCTCGACCGTAAACTCGATTTCCTCGATATCGGAAGCATCCTTGACATCGCAGTCCTCAAGTGAGCTTTCATATATCTCGATCTTCCATACGACACAGTCGCCGTCCTCAACGTCGGTGCTGAACGCCATAGTATCGACCATGAAGCCGTTTATCGACACATTGTCCTCGTCGATGTAGATCTTTTTGCCGCTTGTATTCTCGACGAGCATCATCATGTACAGATCCTTGTCAAAATCGTATCTACCGCCGGCGATACCCTTGTAAATTACGCGAACGCCGCCCTGATCATAAGCAACTGTACCGGAAGTATCGGCGCTTACGTCGCTGCCGGAAACAGGTATCACGATAGTTTCGGGCTTGGACTCGTTCTTACCCTCTCTGTCTGACTGACCTATACCGAGCTTTATGCTCTTGATATCCGTGATTCCGAACATATCCCAATACTGCTTTTCAAAAGCGGACGCGAGGTTTATGTCAATAAACGCGGTTTTGCCGGGATTTATAAGCTCGCTCGTCCAGCGGGAGCTGCACACGGTCACGCCGTTAATTGCGATATTGTCGATAGAAATGCGGCTCTGATATGCAGAGTTGTTTACCACCTCTACAAGCAGCATCGGATCTCCGTCGCGGTTCTCGAATAAGGTCTCTGAAACGATGCTGACATCATCGACATCATACAGTGCGTCTTCAGCAAAATACTTCACAGTGTAGCCTTTATCGCTCTGCATCTCGGAGCTGTTTAACGCTTTTCTCGCCGCACTGGCATCATAATTGTATGTTCCTGCGGCAGAAGTCTTAATCTGCGATACGGGATAGTATGTGTAATCCAGTCCTCCGGGGCTTGAATAGATGCCAAGCTCTATATCAGCAATCTCGTCAATTCCGTAAATCAGCAGGTCTTCGTACTTGAACGTTACACTCTCTTTGGTTTTCTTACCGGCTTTGACATCGCTGTTGAAGTATCCACCACTGAACATCATGCCGTTGACGGAATTGCAACTATACCCGAGCGTTCCGCTCATTAGCGTTATATCCTTGTCGCTGTTGTTTTCGAGCGTCAGTTCAAGGCTTGCCGCATACTTGGAGTATGTAAGCTCCTTCGCTGTGACCTTGATGCCGTCCTCGTCGATAAGCACAGTCTCGTCAATGGTCGCGTCCTTCTTGAAACCGGATTTGTTCTGTTCAGGCTTTGCTGTTGTGGCTTCCGTTGTAGTAGTTTCTGCAGTCGTTTCTTTTGCTGCGGTCTTTTCGGCAGTTGTCTCGGAAGCCTGCTCTGCCGCTGCGGTTGTCTGCTCGGCAGCCTTAGTGTCGGCAGGAGCCGCTGCCTGATTTCCGCAGGCTGACATAGTGAGTATCAGAGCCGCGATCGTTAATAAAGCTGTTGTCTTTTTCATAGTGATTTCCTCCTGAATTTAATAATTTACTTGCAGGTGCAACACCCACAGGTGCAATGTGATAACAATGTTCGGCATACGGTTATCGTCACCGCAACCATTATCACACCTTTTAGAATATGTGTCATATTCTTCGCCTCCTGTTTTCTTTTTGTAGGTCTTTGCCTTACAATCACAGTATATCACATCTCAAAGCGAGGTTATAAAAATGGATTCCAAAAATAAGCGGAATCCATTTTTATATTGACCGAAACGGTTGTGATATACTGATTGACAACAGGGGTCGGCAATGATATAATGAAAAGAAAGGATGACAATTGTGACATTCACCGAAAAAGTTATGGCTTTCGTGTTTGGTTCACTTTTAGGTATAGCCTTGGGGAAAGGTGACTTCGACAAGGCAGTGAAAATAATTGACAAAAGTATCCGCGTCCGGTGCAGGTATACTGGTAACACATACGAGAACACACAGAAAGCGATGCTTGAATGTTATGAGGACTACGATGATATTGACTTCCGCAACTTGGCGGCAATTTATCGTCAAAAATATTGTAATCGGGCAGAACATCTCAATTATGAAGACAATGCTGCTTAATGAAAAGAGGCAAAACAATGAACAGCGAACATACGGAACTTACGCGCGACACAATGACGGACATACTTTACGAAAAGCTTTCTTACGGAGAACCCATCGATGCCTGTTCTTCCAAAGATGTTATAGACGGAATCGAGCGCGCCATAGAGCTTAGTGATCGCCCAGTATTCCTCGAAGGACTGTCAGAGAGACTAACGGAACTCGGTACGTCATGTACGGGTTCCGACACTGAAATTATGTTATCCGAAGTAAAACGCCGTTTCAGGGATATGCTCAAAAAGACCTGTCCGAAAGCTGTCGAAAATTGGATTCGCGGTGGTCAGACCGGTCTGACTAATCGCCGAAACAATTATGACCTCTGTTATGCACTTGAAATGGATTTCAAGCAGACCTCTGCCTTCTTTATCAAAAATTTCCTGACAATACCATTCAACAGTAAAAGCAAAGACGATGCAATATATCTGTATTGCATTTATCATCAAAAGCCGTATTCTACGGCAGCCATGATGCTGGATAAAGCGAATTGCTTTGTATCGCAGGAAAACTCACATACACATACTTCACAAATCAGCAGATTTATCTTTGATAACGACGACGATGAAAAATTCATGCAATATCTCTCTGCACACTGTTACGAAAAAGAACAACAGTTTCAGGTTGCGCGCGAGGTCATAAACGGTTATATAAACAAAGTCAAAGAAAATATACTTGTCAAAGGAGAAACCGGCGCACTTGATATTCTGTCACCCAAGCGTCTGAACAGCCTGACCATTGCTGAACTACTCGGACAGACATATCAGAACTCAGGACGAAAAGTCAAGGACAGAAAACTCCCGAGGCAGTTTACGGAATCGTTGCCGAACGACGTAAATCTTGGAAAGATCATAAACGGAGACAGCGTAACTTACGAGATCCTCCGTAAAGCTCTTATGCTATTCAACCTATATGATTTCTATAATGGGACCGTAAACACCGACGAAGATACTACACGCAAAAACCTACTTGATTTTTATGACGAAGTTAATGATAATCTTTACAAATGCGGTTTTGCTCCTATATATGAGCAGCACCCATTCGATTGCTTACTGCTGTACTGTGCCAATTCCTATGACCCTATACTGACCTTGCAATACATCAACGAGTATTGAATCCATTTTTATAAGCATCATTTAACATGTGCTATCATAGAGGAAAGGAGGTCGATACAATGGAAAACTTATTGAAGGTCGGCTCTGTACTGAAAGCCGAAAACCGTGAATACAGGATAATTGACATCATCGGAAGAGGTGCGAATACTGCCGCATATATTGCGGAATGCACGCATGACAGCCTGACGAATAAATGTATTTTGAAACAGTATGCACCGCATGATACAGACAATTATGAAAACGGAAAGCAGCGTTTTATAGACGCTGCAAAACAGCAGAACAAGATACGTCAGCTTAGTGCGCTTACCAATCAGACACCGCCCGTGTGTCACATCTTTGAAGCTGACGGAACAGTTTTTTCCGATGTAGCAATATACAACGGAACCACGCTCGACAAGCTGAAAGAACTGTCTTTACAGCAATATGTTGAGATATGCCTGACGATTGCGAAGACGGCGGGATATTATCACAAGTCGGGATTCCTTTGTCTCGACCTCAAACCTGAAAACATCTTTGTGTTGCAGAACTCTCCCGATGATACGATCACACAGCTTGTCGAATTTATTGACTTTGACAGCGTTCATGATACCGATGATAATGCAGAGCAAAAGATATATTCTTATACACGCGACTGGGCTGCGCCCGAGCAGACTAACCCGTATTCGTCATCGAAGATTTCCATTGCTACGGACATTTATACTATCGGCGAGATCGCGTTTTTCCTGCTGTTCGGGCGGCACTCGACCGACAGCGAACACCGGGGATTCTCCGAGTATCCGTTTGATGACTGCAAGCGGGAGTTCCGTAAATATGTGATGCGGCTCGATGTCCGTGCAATGTTCACGGAGCTTTTCCGGAACACTCTGCGCTCGTCCAGCGCAAACAGATACGGTGATACCGAACAGCTTACGAGGATGCTTGAAAACCTGATTTATGAACTCAGCCGTAAGGATTATATTATCCCACGTCTGCCTGCTGTTTCACCGATTTTTGTCGGCAGAGATGACGAGATGAAACGCATATCCGAAAGTCTCGCGGATAACCGGGTTCTGTTTATCACAGGTATCGGCGGTATCGGAAAAAGCACACTCGTCCGCAACTTCATCAACCGGCAGAAACCGAACTATGATGTGATCGCATATCTCGAATACGCAGGCGACATCAAGAGCGCATTCACGGACGATATGCAGCTTCAGATCAGCACTGTGCGCCGTCAAGACGGTGAAAGCGTTGACGAATATTTCACGCGCAAACTTTCATGTTTCAAGACTGTTTGTGAAAATAAAAAAGTCCTGTTCATCATCGACAATTATGACGATATGCTGAACAAGGACGTTCAGAAAATTATTGACTGCGGTTATGATACGATAATTGTTACTCGCCGACAGCTCCCCAAAAACAGTTTCGCGGTAATGATTATCGACGCTATTGCTGACAACGCAGAACTGCACAAACTGATCGAGCTCAATCTTGAAAGAGCGATGTCAAAAGACGAGCGGAAGTGCTTTGACGAGATCATCGGACTGGTACAGGGTCATACACTCGTACTCGAACTCGTCGCCCGTCAGATCGCTGCTGGAAAGCTGAATATCGGTACAGCACTCGAACTGATAAAAGAGAACGGTTTCTCAAACTTCTCGGAAAACAAGATCGGAAATTACAAGGATGGCGATGAAGTTTACGACACGCTATCCGCGATAATTATTAGTCTGTTCGACGCGAGCCGCCTGACCGAGAAGCAGATGACCGCGCTGAAAACTATGTCGTTGTTTGATGTGCGCGGTTTCGATACCGATACGATAACAAGAATAATCAAGCCTGTTGATATTGAAACGCTCCGTGAACTGCACCGCGAGGGCTGGTTGTACGAAAATGACCGTGTTCGTGTTCATTCCGTAATCGCGGAAACTATGCGTAATTTGCAGTGGGCGGACACGATCAGCGACAAAGAAGTCATGGCACTTCACGAAAATGTTATAGCCCTGTATAACGGAACGGCGAACGCTTTGCAGATAAACGAGGTAATAAAACAGGCTGAAAAGTATGCCGAACTGCACGCTCGTCATTTCATCAAAGGTATGTATTTTGATATGGTCGGCAGCTACTATGATACGCTGTTAAGTGGAGCCTATGTGCCATACAACGAGGAAGAAGTTGAGCCGTTAGAAAAGCTGATCGGCGCACTTGACGATGCTATAGGAGAGATGCAGGAATCCGATGACCCCGATGCCGGCAAGTACCTTGCAGGGTATTACCTGTCACTTGCCAACATTTTTATCAGGCTTGATCCGGAATATCATGAAGATGCGGCAGAGCTAATAAATTTGGCAGCCCAGCTTATCGACAATGAGCCGGAATACACCGAAAACCGCTGCTATCTTTGCATGACTGTAGCGTGGTACTATACACAAGTATCGCCTGATCCAAAGCGTACAAAAGATTTGACGGAAAAAGCTGAGGAAATCGCCACAAATGTGTTCCAGACAGACCTTGAGATCATCGATATTATCTATATCTCTACCGCTAACTGTTGGTTCTATCACAACGATCTGGAATCTGCTGTGGCAAAGCTGAACGAGGCTATTGAAATATGTGAGAAGTACCCCGATAAGCTTCCTTACATTGACAAGAAGTGCGAACTACTCAGATGTCTGCTCGATGTTTTTTATGAGATACAGGATATGAAGAAATGTCGTGAGCTGATAGCTGAGATTGACATGATTAATAATAAGTATCAAGATCAAGGTGTTTCCAGAATGATAAGTGATGATATTCGCAATTCTGTAGAATAATTCATTCATTTCCTCCATACACAAACATAATAATGCGGGCAACCTGTTTTAAAACAAGTTACCCGCATTACTATTACTTGCGGAGTTCATCGTCCGAAACGATGATCCTTTTCAGCTTATCCGCGACTGTCTCCCGTGCCGTGTCGGAGAAGTGGACATTGACGATATAGGATGTCTTTCCGATACGCTTGACGAGCGCGGGAGTCTCAGGTGTTTTCTTTTCCGCAACTGCTTTAATCATAAGCATTCCCCCAATCAACAAATGGCTAATCATTATTCCAAATCATTGTTCTTTTCCGCTTGGGAGCATCGTTCTGCACCGCCTGTCCCTGCGACTGCTCTTTCTTGATCTCTGTTATCTGACCAAGCACCGATTGCTTTTTCTGCTCGGTCTGCACTGGCAATTCTTCAAGCGGAATGACCTTACCGATACAGTAGCGGACATCTTCAAGAGGCTTTAGATCGGATTTCATCTTTTCGAGCTGCTCCTGCAACTTGTCGCGCTCTGATTTCAGTTTTTTCCTTTCGCCCTCATAAGCGTCAAAGTGGAAGCTGAGTTCGATGTTAAACTTTTTCAGTAGGCAGATGGCTTTGTTGTATTCATCAAGCTCCGCCTTGTGCTGTTCGGCGTACTTGGCTTTCACACCTTTCCAATTCATCTTGACATACTTGTTGCGAACAGGTTTCAGGCGCTCAATAGTTTCGTGTGCTTTGAGTATTGAGGACAGGTCTTTGATACGGCTCTCCATAGCTTTCATCTTCTCACGGCAGGCATTCGCCGCTGACTTGCGTCTTACGAGTTCCGCGTCGAGTTCTTCCAGAGTATTGATACTTCGATCCTGCAAATAATTGATGAGCTTTGCAGCTTTTTGAAGATCTTTTATCAAAGCATTCTGCTGTCCGTATTCCCAATCAGCACGCTCCGCTTTGCGAAGGTCGATATTCTTCGTCAGCAACACCGGAATAAATCCCGACTGTTCCTGTTTACTTTCAAGTTGCAGTTTCTTTTCAGCAAGACTCGAAAGCCACTCACGCAGTCCATTGATAGTTTTCTTGATTGCCGCAAGTATTCCGTTTGCTTTCCGAATCTCCCGATTAAGGTCTCCGGCAAAGGTCTGAACTCCGCGTTTTTCCATTTGGTAAGCAGCGGGACCCAAATGAACGGTAGGCATTCTATCTTCTATGCCTTGTCTTTCAAAGGAACGGAGATCAACACGCTCCGATCTTCCTGCACGTGATATTGTCAATACTACTTTACACATTTTCTTCAAAATTTACAAATCTGCTGAAAATCTACATTCCCATGGAGCGTAGCGGAATGGGAATGTAGATTTTCGCGCGGCGCTCAGGCAGCCCGAGGATTCTGAAAATACAACGTTCTTTTCATTGCCGGAGGCATTCCGCTGATAGAAGAGCATATCCTGCGATTATTCCAATAGCTCATGAAATAACGCCATATCAGCGTTTTCAGCTCCTCTATGGTCATAGTTTCGGTCTTGTACCTTCCATATAGCAGTTCCTCTTTCATTCGTCCCCACATACTCTC
>JAILFE010000054.1 GCA_024697725.1 Oscillospiraceae bacterium | reverse complement strand
CATACGCTTTATAGGAGATACGGACAAATGAAGGGACTTATTCTCAAAAAGCTGTCAGAGACGGCAAAGACGATAAAGAACAGTCTTGCAATGATGATACCCATACTTTTCATAGGAAGTATAACCGTCATGCTCAACGGACTGCCGATCGTGGTCTGGCAGGAATTTATCGATTCCTTTCTCGGAGGATTTCTCAGGAGCATCATACTCACGGTACAATCTGCGACCGTGGGCGTGCTCGCAGTCTATCTGACCATTGCGATCAACCTGTGCTGCACATCCCGGACGGACGAAGGACAGCGCACCGTATACAGACTCGGGAGCATGCTCGGCTGTCTGACGGGATTCAGTATACTTTCCGGCTTCTTCTCCGGAGAGCCCGATCTTTCACTGCTCAGCGGTCAGGGAGTGTTCAGTGCGCTCCTTGCGGGGCTGATAGGCTCGGCTCTGTTCAGAAGATTCGAGACGCTCTTCAAGACGAAGAAAACCGTATTCGTGGACGGGGCGGATTCCGAATTCAACGCCGCTCTCAATGTGATACTGCCGCTTCTCGCCGTGATACTCTGCTTCGCTGTCGCAAATCAGCTCATCACCGCTGTTTTCAATGTACAGAGCGTACAGCATCTTTTCATGAAGGTCGTTGATTCGATATTCATGAGTATGCGCCGTTCATATTTCAGCGGACTGCTGTTTATCCTGCTCATAAGCATAATGTGGATGTTCGGCATACACGGGAACAATGTCCTCAACCAGGTCGCAGAGGATATGTTCACAGAAATCATACCCGGTGAGATCGTATCGAAGAGCTTTATAGATACCTTCGTTAATATGGGCGGAACAGGCTGCACGCTCGGTCTTCTGATAGCTATGATAATATTCGGAAAGCGCAGTTCCACAAAAAAGCTGTCGCGCATGGCTTTTTTCCCGAACCTGTTCAATATCGGCGAGCTGCTCGTCTTCGGGCTCCCCATCGTATACAATCCACTTATGGCAGTTCCGTTCATACTTTCGCCGATACTCTGCTATACCAATGCGTTCCTGCTCACACAGACGGGATTCATGCCGCAGGTGACAAACACGGTGGTATGGACAACTCCTGCACTGTTCAGCGGCTATATAGCCACAGATTCGGCAAGAGGGGTCATCGTACAGTTGATGAATATAATCATATCCGCCGCCTGCTATGCTCCGTTCGTGATAATATACGAAAAGAGATCGCTCGATGAGACATCTGCCGCTATGAACGAGCTTATCGGCATACTCAAAAAGAGCGAGGAAACTACCGAGGAAGTCGTGCTTACCGAATGCGAGGGAAATGTCGGAAGGCTCGCAAAGCTGCTCGCTACCGATCTTGAAGTCTCGCTGAAAGCATCATCCCCGTCAGCCGGATCGGAGAATACGGAGAGCCCGCTGCTCATGAAATATCAGCCCCAGTTCGACAACACGGGACACTGCATCGGCGCGGAGTCGCTTCTGCGCTGGAACCACACGAGATACGGCATAATCTATCCCCCGCTCGTGATACATCTTGCAAAGGAGAGCGGCGCTCTCTACGAGCTCGAAACATATATCATAGAACGGTCGGTAAGCGATTCCGAGAGCTTCCGTGAATGCTTCGGAGATAAATTCAAGCTGAGCGTGAACGTTACCGTGACCACTCTCTATGACAAGCGGTTCATCGATTTCGTAAAGGAGCTTGCCGAAAAATATCATCTGAAGCCCGGAAACGTATGTATCGAGATAACCGAGGAGACCGAGCTCGTCACTTCGGAGGAAACGGGAGAACTTATCAGAAAGGTGCGTTCTTTCGGATATACATTCGCCCTCGACGATTTCAGCATGGGTCACACATCATTGCAGTATCTCCAGCACAATCAGTTCGACCTCGTAAAGCTCGACGGGAACCTTATCAGGTCAGTGCTCTCAAACGACCGCACAAAGGAGATAATCAATTCTATCGTATATCTCTCAAGATCCCTCGATTTCAAAGTGCTTGCGGAATTCGTAGAGACCACCGAGCAGAAGGAAGCGCTCGAACAGATAGGCTGTCTGCTGTATCAGGGATATCTTTTCAGTCCCGCGATAGACAAAGATTCCCTCATCTCGCTCGGGAATGCGGCAAAGAAGTGACGGATATCCTCCGATAAGAAAAAGGCGATCAAGCGACCGCCTTTTTTCATGCCTTAAATCGTCCTGCACAGTATTTTATCAGCTCCGCCCTGAGATATTCATATCTTTCGCGCTTTTCCAGCTTTGCGAAATGCACCTCACGAAGCTGCTCGGGATCATCGCCGTATACGAGCCTTTCATCCCCGAACTGCTCGCTCGTCAGGTCAAACACCGTATCGCCGACTTTGTTGTAGCAGTGGTAATTCCCGCCCGGTCTGAGTATACCCAGTACCTTCCCGCCGAATACATCCTGTGCAAGAAAAGCCGTGACCGAGCACTGCCCGAGAGTGATATTCTCACAGCTCCACTTGTCGCGCAGCCTCGGCGCACTGGTATACTCGCACCAGATATCCAGAAGGATATCAAAAAGCATCTGCGGTGATGATATCATCCCGAATTCTTCGCTGACCGGCAATGCGGCGGCGTTATCCTGCCCGTAAAAGCTGTGTTCCATATACTTATCCTCCGTATATACAATTGATTCCCCATATTATATCACCGTAAGCAGCCGTTGTCAAGAAAAGCGTCAGCTTTATAATAATGTCTGCTCAAAAAGCCGAAAAGTACGTAATAGTGCAACTTCGGAGTGCTTTTCGGCTTTTTGAGTGCAAGATTTTTGAGCTGATAAGCCCAAAAATCTTGCACTATTGCTGACCGTAGGTCAGCAATAAACAGACATTAA
>JAILFE010000046.1 GCA_024697725.1 Oscillospiraceae bacterium | reverse complement strand
ATGTTGTCCTCCTTGACGGGGCGGAACGTCCCCAGCCCGACATGGAGCGTGACATAGGCGATATCAACGCCCATTGCCTTTACCTCTTCGAGCAGCTCGGGCGTGAAGTGAAGTCCCGCAGTGGGTGCGGCTGCCGAGCCGGGCTCGCGGGAATATACTGTCTGGTAGCGCTCCTTGTCCTCGAGCTTTTCTGTGATATACGGCGGGAGGGGCATCTGTCCGATGTCCTCGAGCGCGGTGAAGAAGCTGCCATCGCATTCAAAGCGGGCGAGGCGGTTGCCGTCCGATACGACATCGGTTATCTCGGCTTTTATCCTGCCGTTTGCGAATGATACCCTTGCACCGGGCTTGAGCTTCTTGCCGGGGCGGACGAGTATCTCCCATACATCCGCGCTTTTCTGTTCGAGCAGGAGAAATTCGACATTTGCGCCCGTGCCTTCCTTTACTCCGTAGAGACGCGCGGGTATGACGCGGGAATCGTTGAGGACGAGCACATCGCCTTTTTTCAGATACCGGCACAGATCGGAGAAATGAGCGTGCTCGATACTGCCCGAGGCGCGGTCTATCTTCATCATGCGGGATGAGCTGCGCGGCTCTGCGGGATGCTGTGCTATGAGCTCCTGCGGGAGCTCGTAGAAGAAATCTGATCTTTGCATAATATCCTCACTGTATCTGTCACTCTGACCTGAGCGCTTCGACAGGATCCTTCCTTGCCGCCATGCGGGAGGGGATGATGCCCGCTATCAGCGTAAGCACGACGCTTATCGCAACGAGTATCGCTCCTGCGACGGGCGGGAGCACCGAAAGGTCCGATATATCGGTCAGACTCTTGATTATCGCGTTTATTGGTATGTTCATCAGCACCGTGACGAGTATCCCGAGCGCACCGGATGAAAAGCCTATTATCACCGTTTCGGCGTTGAATACGCGGGATATGTCCTTCTTGCTCGCGCCGATGCTGCGCAGGATGCCTATCTCCTTTGTGCGTTCGAGCACCGAGATATAGGTGATGATGCCTATCATTATCGAGGAAACGATCAGCGATATGCTGACAAAGGCGATCAGCACATAGGATATGGCGTTGATTATCGTTGTGACCGAGGACATGATAAGTCCCACAAAATCGGTATAGTTTATGACATCGGCTTCTCTGCCCTCTGCCGTGGCGCGTTCGTTGTATGCCTCTATCGCGTCGTTTATCCTGTCCTTCGCCTCGAAGGTCGCGGCGTAGATATTGATCGTGTACGGCTTTTCGAGCGAGTTGACGCACAGCTTTTCGAGGTTCTCGTCATAAGTCGCGTCGGTGCTCATGGCGGAGATCGCCGCAGAGAACATCTGTATCGCCTGCTCCTCGGACATCATCATCAGTCCGAGCTTTGCCTTGCCCTTTTCCTCTTCGGGGAGCTTTTCGATATAGGCGTTGATGTCGTCCATCGTGTATTCCTTTTTCTCTTTTTCCTCGCCTTTCTCGCCCTTCTTGGGGAATTCAAGTCCTGTGAACACGTCGATATCAGGCTCTGCGAGCTGCTGTTTTACTATCTCGCTCTCGTTCACGCCGTTTATGACATACTTTACAAGGTCGGAGGTATACCCGATAGCGCCGCCGATAGCCGTGGACACGGCGTCGGGGTTGGGACGGAGTATCCCGACGATCTTTATCTTCTGCGCCTTGTCAACGATCTCCTTCATGTATTCCTCGTCTTCGCGCATATCGTCCCAGCAGCCCGTTTCCTCGTTGTATCGGTAGTAGTCGGTGGGGAGCACAAGGCTGTATTTCAGCGATAAAAGCTCGTCATATGTATAGGAGCGTGTCTCGATCTCGAAGGGCTCGCCGTTCTGGGTCGCTTCCATGAGCCCGTCGAGCGCTTCCTGATCGAGGATATCGAGCGAGAAGAGCGTATAGTCGGTCAGCTCGTTGTTCTCGCTTACGACAAGCACGGCTTCATCAAAGCTCTCCGGCCATTTTCCCGCGATCACATCGTACTGCGAACGGAGCAGATCATCGTTGTCGATCATCTCCGTCCACCTGTCGAGACCGGACATATTCGACATTGTAGCCATAGATGAACCGCTCATCATGGAAAGGGAAGCCATCTGAGTGCTGTCGCCGTACAGCTTGTCAAAGAGGACGCTCGGATTGACCTGTACGACGCCCTCGGAGGTATCCTCCTTGTATATGTTCATCGGGATGTCGTATGTATACTGTATCGTGCTTATCGCATCGCCGAGACCGTTGTTCTCGTCATTCAAAAACTTCATGAACTTTTCGAGATCGTTCGACTTGACCTGCTCGATCATCGTGTTCGTGAGCTCGGTCATGATGCTGTTGGTGTATACCTTGTCGAGCGGGTGATCGGCTTCCTTGTCGTCATCGCCGCTCATATTCTTCATTATTGCGCTCATATCGACGGTCTGCGCCTGTATCGACAGGGGATATGACGAGAGAGTGTCCTCCTGTACACGGTTGATATATTCCTGTATGCCGTTGGATATCGACAGCACGAGCGCGATGCCGATGATGCCGATGCTCCCCGCGAAGGCTGTCAGCAGTGTGCGCCCCTTTTTGGTAAGGAGGTTGTTCGCACTGAGCGAGAGAGCCGTCCCGAAGGACATCGTGGGCTTTTTCGCTTTTTTGCCGTCGTCCTTTATCTCGTTTTCATCGCTGCCGTCGTAGGGGGCTGTGTCGCCGGTTATCCTTCCGTCGAGCAGGCGTATTATGCGGGTGGAATACTTCTCGGCAAGCTCGGGATTGTGAGTTACCATGATTATCAGCCTGTCGGCGGATATCTCCTTGAGCAGCTCCATGACCTGTATGCTCGTTTCGGTGTCGAGAGCGCCCGTAGGCTCGTCGGCAAGGAGTATCTCGGTTTCGGTCACGAGTGCGCGGGCTATGGCTACTCGCTGCATCTGACCGCCGGACATCTGTCCCGGCTTTTTGTGGAGCTGATCTCCGAGACCTACCTTTTCGAGCGCTTCCTTTGCCCTTCTGCGGCGCTCCGCTCTGCTCACACCCGAGAGCGTGAGAGCAAGCTCCACATTGGAGAGCACGGTCTGGTGCGGTATCAGGTTGTAGCTCTGGAACACGAAGCCTACCGAATGGTTGCGGTAGGTGTCCCAGTCGCGCTCCTTGTAGTCCTTTGTCGATCTGCCGTTGATGAT
>JAILFE010000010.1 GCA_024697725.1 Oscillospiraceae bacterium | reverse complement strand
AGGCAGTGGAGATAGATAAATGCACGGAAAAATCAAGAAATTCGTTGCGGGTATTTTGTGTCTTGCGGTAATTGCTCCGTTCAGCATTTCCGTATACTCCGATAACGAGGAGGAAGCGGCGGAAGCCTCTGCCGAGGAGTCTGCGGAGAGCGATAGCTCCGGCGAGGATGGAGACTCCGGTGGAAGCTCAGAAAAGAGCAGCGGCGAGGTCATTACCGATGAGGACGCTTTCCAGGAAATGAAGCTCGTTACCGAGAATGAAAAGCTCGCTCTTTACAGGGCAAAAAAGGACAAGGACACAACGCTCTGCCTTGTGAACAAGCAGAGTGGGAAAATGTGGTGGTCAAGACCTGTAAATGTTGAAAATTCAAGCGGCAAGAAGGCACAGAAAAAAGAGCTGATGTCCGGTATGCTGCTCACCTATGCGGATCCCGCCGAAAGAAAGACCACCAATATGAGAAGCGACGGCAATGCAAAGGCTACGATAACCGATATCCCGAACGGGATATGCATAAGTTACTACTTCAAGGACTGCGGTATAACCGTACCTGCGAACATCACACTGGAGGACGATCACCTCAAGCTCCATGTGAACTGTTCGGAGATCATAGAGGAGAATACCCCCGATGAGGAGGGAAATCCCGTTGAAAAGATCGTATCCGAGATGTCCTTTATGCCGACATTCGGCGCGGCGGACAGGGATACTGAGGGATATTTCGTTATTCCCGACGGTGCCGGCGCACTGATAAACTTCAATAACGGCAAGGTCGGATACCGCGTATACAACGAAAGGGTATACGGCGCTGATATCACCCCCGTGGACAAGACCGCTCCCCATACCACACGCAAGATAATGCTGAATATGTTCGGCATCGTCGAGGGTAAGGACGGAATGGTCGTAGTTGCCGACAAGGGCGATACGGCAGCCGAGCTCAATGCCTATGTCGCAGGCGAGAACAAGAACGATTATAACGTTGCGTATTTTGCATTCGAGACAAGGACGAGCGACAAATACTACCTCGGCAGCGATACCAAGCCGCTGACTGTGTTTGAAAGAAGAGGACTCCTTGTTCCCGAGATCGAACTGAGATATTATCCCGTCACCTCCACAGACGGAGAGGATGTGGATTATGTCGATATCGCAGATACATACCGCAATTATCTCATCAACAGCTGCGGCGTGAAGAAGTCAGAGAAGGCCGAGAGCAATCCGCTCTATGTCAATCTGTACGGCGGTATGCTCAAAAAGGAATCGGTGCTCGGTATACCCGTAACGGTCAAGAAAAAGGTAACCGGTTATGACGATGCCATAAGGATACTCACCTCGCTCAATGAGCGCGGCGTTTCCGAGATGACCGTTGATTACAAGGACTGGACAGGCACGGATATCGGCGAAAAGATAACCGACAGTGCTTCTCCCGCGTCAGTGCTGGGCGGAGCAGGAAGATTCAAAAAGCTCGAGGAGTATGTGGCAGCAAACAATATAGCGCTTTATCCGGATGCGGACAATCTCATGTTCAGATCAAGCTTCGGGTATATGACGCTTTCCAATACCGCGATCAGAGTTTCCAACGAGTTTTCGAGACAGATCGTATTCGATCTCGCACACGGCGTTGAAAACAAGTACTACAAGGCTCTTTCGCTGTTCTCTCCATCGTCCTATGAAAAGGCGTTCGGCAACCTGATATCGAGCTATAACAAGAAGGGAATCGAAAATATCTCCTTCGGCTCGCTTGCGAATACCATCTACGGCGATTACGGATTAAAAGCTGTTTCAAGAGAAATGGCAAAGGGCAATGTTGAGCAGATCTATGCGAATGCAGATGCGAGCATGGGTTCTGTGCTGGCTGAACAGGCGAACAAATATACCCTTCCTTATGTTGACTGCGTGACGAATATCCCGCTATCATCGAGCAAATTCGACCTCTTTGATGAGGAGATACCCTTCTATCAGATCGTTCTCCACGGACTCATCCCGTATTCCACCACTGCGGTGAACGGCGATCCCGATGCAGGCGAGCTGATACTCAGTGCGATAGCAAGCGGATCGAACCTCAGCTTCGATATGATAGCAGAGGAGGCTGATGAGCTGAAGGATTCGAGATATGATAAATACTATTACGCATATTACGACTACTGGCTCGATGACGCAGCAGGATGCTACAGACTGCAGAACGATATCCTTTCGGAGGTAGCGGGCAGGCGGATCGTGGAGTATAATATCAGCGAGGACGGCAACAGGATCGAGACCGTCTATGATGATAATACAAAAACGGAAGTCAACTTCAGCGAAAAGACCGTAAAGCTCAACGGCACGACCTATAAGCTTTCGGATTATCTGTCGGAAGGGGTGCTCGGAGAATGAAAAAGCTGAATATATCCTATGAAAAGAGGAAAGGGCTTTACGGCTACGGGTTTATCGCCATATGGTTCATCGGAGCGATCTTCTTCTTCATAATCCCCATAGTCAAGTCGTTCATCTATTCGTTCAATATCGTCACTCCCGAGGACAGCAGGCTTTCGCAGGTCTGGGCTGGCATCGAGAATTACAAGAGCATATTCCTTGTAGACCCCAAATACAGACAGTATCTGGTGCAGGTGCTCAGGGATACCGCGATACAGACGCCTATAATCCTTGTGTTCTCGCTGTTTGTGGCAATAGTCATCAATCAGGAATTCAGAGGGAGAGCCTTTGCAAGATCGGTATTCTTCCTCCCGGTCATAATTGCGACCGGTCCTGTCTATGCGATAATCACAGGCGATATCGAGACATCGGGAAGCGCCTCTGCCGCTCAGTTCACGACAATGTTCTCGACCGATATGGTGGATGAGCTGCTCGAATTCATCGGTGTATACGGGCTCAGCGACAAGTTCACGGAGTTCATGTCCGAGGCGACGGGAGATATCCTCAACCTCGTGTGGAAGTGCGGTATACAGATAATCGTATTCCTTGCGGCACTTCAGGGCATACCGCCCTCTGCAAAGGAAGTTGCTTCGATCGAGGGCGCAACGGCGTGGGAATTTTTCTGGAAAGTAACGCTTTCCTATGTTTCCCCGATGATACTCGTAAACTTCGTATATACGATAATAGACACCTTTACCGATCCGTCCAATCCCGTAATGGGAAGGATACACGATATCCAGTCCGGATGGGAATACGGCAAGGCGGCGGCTATGGCATGGAGCTATTTCGCTGTGGTGCTTGTTATAGTAGGCGTAATATTTGCATTGATGAATAAGATCATATATTATGATGATTGATTCGGGAGGAGGAAATATGGCATCAGAAGCATATAAAAACAACAATGCGGTTTCCGGGCTCCTGAATAAGATCAAACCCAAAAAGCAGGAAAAAGAACCGAAAAGATCGCGCAAGGAGGAAAAGGCGCGTTTCAAGAAACGCCTTGAGAACCTTACCCCCGCAGAGCAGAAATACCTTAAGCGCAAAAGAGCCTTCGACAAGGGCTGGCCGATACTCAGAGCTCTGATAGTCTTCGGTCTGTGCTTCGTTATCCTGTATCCGCTGCTCTATATGGTATCTGCGGCATTCAGACCGCAGGCGGAGATGAACGACCCGACGATAATCTGGCTGCCCAGATCGTTCACTATGAGCAATATCAATGATGCTATCCGTGCGATGGATTTCTGGAATACGCTCAAAAGAACGCTCTTTATAAATATCGGCTGCTCGGTAGTTCAGGTCGTGACCTGCGCACTCACGGGCTACGGCTTCGCAAGATTCAATTTCAAGGGCAAGACCGCGTTTTTCCTTGTGGTGGTACTTATGATACTTGTGCCTTCACAGATCATACTTATCCCTCAGTACGCATTTTTCAGATACTTCAACCCCCTCGGCATATATCATCTTATCACCGGGAATTATATCAATCTCATCGATACCCCGCTCACGATGTATATGCCCGCGATAACAGCAAACGGCATACGCGCCGGGCTGTTCATATTCCTTTTCAGACAGTCCTTCAGAGGGCTCCCCAAGGAACTTGAGGATGCTGCGGCGCTCGACGGATGCAATCCGCTGCGCACATTCACACAGGTCATGGTACCGAATGCAGGCTCTACGTTCCTGACGGTGTTCCTGTTCTCGATAGTATGGTACTGGAACGATTACTATGTATCGACATCCTTCTTTACGAAAAACAGCACGATCGCGCTCGAGCTCAAAAATCTCAGCACCACGCTGAAGATCGTGATCTTCGGAAACGCCGACACCGCTGTTACGGTGCGTGAGCTTATCGTATGGATGGAATCTGGCTGTCTCATCTCGATACTTCCCCTGCTGGTGCTGTATGCGGCATTGCAGAAGTACTTCACGGAGGGTATCGCACGTTCGGGTCTTACAGGTATGTGATCCGTACAAAAACGACACACAGGAAATATACTCGAAAACGATGAGATATAGCGGTTCGGATTTCGTAAAAATCATATATGCAAATTTTTACTCATCCTCACCTGCTAATCTCTATCGTTTTCGAGTATAAGACAAAAAAGAGCAGCCTCGGCTGCTCTTTTTGCTGATTGGAGTTTATATGAAAAGAATAAGTGAAAAGCAGAAATCCACGCTGCTGTGGTATACTGCCGCCGCAGAGGATTGGAACGAGGCACTGCCCGTCGGCAACGGCAGGATAGGCGGGATGGTGTTCGGCAGGGTCGGGGACGAGCTTGTGCAGCTCAACGAGGATTCGATCTGGTCGGGGTATTTCAGGGAGCGCAATAATCCCAAGGCTCTGAAAAACCTTGAGAATATGCGCCGTCTTATCGACGAGGGCAGTACAGAGGAAGCGGAAAAGCTCTGTGCGGAGGCGTTTTTCGGTACCAACGACCAGGAGCGCCATTATCAGCCGCTCGGCGATCTGCATATACGCTGCGATGTGAACGGATATACCGGATATACTCGCTCTCTCGATCTGGAAAGAGCGGTCGCCGAAACGGAATATGAGACTGACGGCGTGCATTTCAGAAGGAGCGTGTTCGTTTCGGCGCCGGATGATGTTCTGGCGGTCGTGTTCGAGGCGGACAGGACGGGCATGATATCATTTACTGCCGAAATAGACGGGCGGGATGATTATTACGAACGCGACTGCGCCTATGACGATAAGACGCTGATATTCTCGGCAGGCAGCGGAATACCGTTCACAGCGGCGCTGACGGTATGCTCGGTAGGCGGTAATGCGTATACCGATGCGAACCGCATAGTTGCGGAAAAATGTGACAAGGTATATCTTCTGCTTGCGTGCCAGACCGCATACAGGACGGCGGATCACGAAAAACTGGCGATATCGCAGGCAAAGCGGGCGGCGCGTATAGCAAAAAAGCTCTATTCAAGGCATTATGCCGATTATTCGGCGCTCTTTGACAGGTGTGAGCTCACTCTCGGAGATGACAGCAGCGGCGAAAGCGCAGGACCGACGGATGAACGGCTGAAAAAGTTCGCAGAGGGTGCAGACGACAGCAAGCTCTGCGAGATGTATTTCAATTTCTCGCGCTATCTTATGATATCTGGCTCGCGCCCCGGCACGCTGCCGCTCAATCTTCAGGGGATATGGAACAAGGATATGTGGCCTGCGTGGGGAAGCAAATATACCGTGAATATCAACACCGAGATGAACTACTGGGGAGCGGATGCACAGTATCTCCCCGAATGCGTGATGCCGCTCATCGATCATATCGAGCGGATGCGCGAAAACGGCAGGGTCACGGCGCGTGTGATGTACGGCTGCGGCGGGACGGTGTGTCATCACAACACCGATATATGGGGAGATACAGCTCCGCAGGACAAATGGATGCCGGGGACGCTGTGGCCTATGGGCATGGCGTGGCTGTGCATACATATCTATGAGCATTATCTGTATACCCTTGATGAGGTGTTCCTGGCGGAGAAATACGATACTATGGCGGAGGCAGCCGAATTCTTCCTTGATTTCCTCACCGACGACGGCAGCGGAAGACTTGTCACATCGCCGTCGGTATCGCCCGAGAATACATACATCACGAAGGACGGCAGAAAGGGAACGATCTGCAAGGGACCTTCAATGGACAGCCAGATACTGCATACGCTTTTCACCGACATTATAGAGGCGGCGCACATCCTTCATATTGATGACGACGAGGGGCTTATCGCCGAGATAAAGAAGATACTGCCGAGACTTCCGCAGCCGCAGATCGGGAAATACGGGCAGATAATGGAATGGTCGGAGGACTATGACGAGGCAGAGCCGGGACACAGGCATATCTCCCAGATGTTTGCGCTGTATCCGTCCGATATGATAACTCCCGAAAAAACGCCTTCTCTTGCACAGGCAGCCCGTGCGACCATCGAGCGCAGGCTCTCATACGGCGGCGGACACACGGGATGGTCGCGGGCATGGATAATCAATATGTGGGCAAGACTGCGCGACGGCGGGAAGGTATCGGAGAACATCCGCGCACTGCTCTCATCATCGACGAGCATAAGTCTGCTGGATATGCATCCGCCGTTCCAGATAGACGGGAATTTCGGCGGCGGTGCAGGCATCGCAGAGGCGATAATGCAGAGCCACAGCGGTGAGATAATACTCCTGCCGGCGCTCCCGCCCGAATGGAAGAGCGGGAGTGTGTCTCACCTCAGAGCGAGGGGAGGCTTTGATGTCTCGTTCGAGTGGGAGAACGGAGATGTCGTGAGAGGGGTCATTGTTGCGCTGAAGGGAAGAGAATGCAGGATCCGCGGGGATTATACCGTTGACGGGATGATTGCCAAGAACGAGGACGGCTGCACGGTATTCTATGCCGAGAGCGGCAGGAAATACAATATATTGCCTGTCAGGTGAATATATACTCGCTAACGATTTATCATGCCGTTTCAGACTTCGCCAAAACCATATATTCAAGTTTTGGCTTGTCTTCAACTGGCAGATATTATCGTTATCGAGTATAACAAACGCTCCGCGAAATGCATTGGGACATTTCGCGGAGCGTTTGTTATGTTCTGCGCTGTTGCAGCTTTCAAATAATCATATAGTTTTTGCTATGCTCCGAGTTTCGTTTCTGAGCCATTTTGCTTCATCCGCGTCAAGATATGGCGAAAGCTCGCGGTATACTCTCTGCTGATATTCATTGTAAAGGCGTATCTCCCTGTCGGTCATGAGCGACGGCTCGACGGCATCGGGGTCATACGGCGCGAGGGTGAGCACCTCGAATCCGAGCAGATCGCTGATATATCCAGTTTCGGGGAGCTTTTTGCAGAGTATCAGATTTTCGGTGCGGATGCCGTATCTGCCTTCGATATAGATACCCGGTTCATCGGAAGTTATCATGCCGCTTTCAAATACACAGCCCGAATCTGCGGGATCGCCGCTTATCTTGCTGCGCACGGCGTTCGGTCCTTCGTGGACGTTCAGCAGGAACCCGACACCGTGGCCTGTCCCGTGATTGAAATCGTCCCCGAATTCGTATACCGGCATCCTTGCAAGTATATCGAGGTTTGCGCCTCTTGCGCCGTGGCGGAACACTGCCGCCGAAAGACAGAGGTTCCCGCGCAGCACGGCGGTGTATGCCGCTTTCATCTCGGCTGTGGGCTTCCCGAGACATATCGTCCTTGTGACATCTGTCGTGCCGTCAAGATAGTGTCCGCCTGTGTCGCACAGCACAAAGCTTTCGGCGGCAAGCGGCACATCCGAGCTCTCATCGGCGCTGTAGTGTACGATAGCGCCGTGCTCTGCGTAGGCTATTATCGGTGTGAAGCTCTCGCTGACATATCCGGGCTGGGCTTTCCTCAGCGACATGATAAGCTCTGCAGCGGAAAGCTCGGTGTATTTCGCGGGCTCTGTCTTTATGCGGTATATGAATTTTGTGAGCGCTATGCCGTCCTTGAGATGTGCATGGCGCATATTCTTTATCTCGGTGTCGTTCTTGATGCATTTGAAGAGCGTAGTCGGGAGAGTGCCGCTCACTTTTTTTGCGCCCTCGGGTATCAGCGAGAAGGCGTGGCTGTTCAGGCGCTTTTTGTCGAGATATACCGTGCATTTCTCCGGGAGCGAGGAGATATATCCGTAAAAATCGTCATACGGCATTATCGTGATACCGTCAAGAGCGGATATCACATCCTCCGGGAGCTTGTTTTTGTCGGCAAACCATAGCACCTTGTCCGCAGTTACGGCAAGATAGCTCAGTATCACGGGATTGTATTCCACATCATCCCCTCTGACATTCAGTAGCCAGCATATATCATCAAGTGTCGAGAGCAGAAGGACATCCGCCTTCATGCGTTCAAGAAAGCCGCGAACGCGCCTTATCTTTTCCGTTCTGCTCTCGCCGGTGTATTTCTCATCGAGAAGATATGCCTTTGAAGACGGCAGTGCGGGGCGGTCGGTGCGGATCATGCCGATAAGATCAAGATCGGTGCGCATATGATCTTTGCCTATGGACTTTTCTATCTGCTCTGCAAAGGCGGCGGGGACGACCCTGCCGTCAAAGCCCAGTATACCGCCGTCAAGATGCTTGGGGATAAAGTCCTTTATCCCGGGGACGCCTGGCTCGCCTGCGCGGTTGAGTATATATTCCGTACCGGAGAGCTGTTTTTCCGCCTGTATGAAATATCTGCCGTCCGTCCAGAGCCATGCATTGTCCTGTGTTACTATCACCTCGCCCGCAGAGCCTGTGAAGCCGCTTATA
>JAILFE010000430.1 GCA_024697725.1 Oscillospiraceae bacterium | reverse complement strand
CGCTCTGATGCCGCTTATCGCAGTGTACGGGTTCCATGCCAAGAATTATTATCTCGACGGCGAGAGCTTTTATATACACCGTCCTAAGCCTGAATATTCAACTGCTGAGAATATACTCCATATGCTCCGCCCGGACAGCTCATTCACAAAGCTCGAAGCGCGTGTACTCGATCTTGCGCTGGTACTCCACGCCGAACACGGCGGAGGAAACAATTCCACATTCACAACTCATGTCGTGACCTCCTCCGGTACGGACACTTATTCTGCCGTTTCTGCCGCCCTCGGTTCTCTCAAGGGACCCAAGCACGGCGGCGCGAACATAAAGGTCACTATGATGTTCGATGACCTCAAGCGCAATGTCTTTGACTGGACAGACCGCGAAGAAGTGGCTGTATATCTCAAAAAACTGCTTCACAAGGAAGCGTTCGACCATTCCGGACTTATCTACGGTATGGGCCATGCGGTCTATTCGATATCCGACCCCAGAGCGAATATATTCAGAAAGTTCGTTTCCGTGCTCGCCAAGGAAAAGAATATGGAAAAAGAGCTTGCGCTGTACAATATGGTCGAAAAGCTCGCTCCTGAGGTCATATCCCAGGAAAGACATATCTATAAGGGTGTTTCCGCCAATGTTGATTTTTACAGCGGGTTTGTATACAGTATGCTGGATATACCTCCCGAGCTGTACACGCCTCTTTTTGCAATCGCGAGACTGTCCGGCTGGTCGGCTCACAGGATCGAGGAACTCTCTAATGCAGGCAAGATCATCCGTCCCGCGTACAAGAGCGTTTCTGTCCACCAGGATTATGTTCCGATACAGGATCGCTCCGCAGATTGACATTTTGCACAAAAGCGTCATAAACATTGCTTGCATATTTAACGAATATTGCTTGTTTTATTGATTATTCTTCAGATATGTGGTATAATATTGGTCAGGGAAGTGCTTATCAAAGGCGCAGCCATCGCTTCTGACGCTCGAAAATCCATGACCGAGAGTGTCATGAAGCGATTTGATCAGTGGTTCCCTAGATATCGGTTGTTTTGCTCTTTTCCGTATCATTTCCCGACAGGCGGGAAATGAGCCTGAAAGAGGTCATGCCCTTTCATTACAGATAATGACAGCTGCAGATAAGAGGTGATCCTGCCGTGAGTGATAACAGAAAACCGGATATTTCCATTGATGATGAGGAATACCTCAGAAAGATATATGAGCTTGAGATCTCTCAGAAAGTCGAAAAGACAAAATGCAGGATCATATCCGATTCGCTCAGCTGCGGGATATGGGAATATGATATTGCCTCAAAAACTCTTCTGCATGATAAAAAGCTCGACGGCAAATGGTCAGATGAAAACCTCTCCATCCATAATTACAGAAAGACTGTCAGGGGATGGGGGCTGGTCTATGCCGACGATATCCCTGTCTTTGAAGCATACTGCGACAGCATGGATAACGGGGATGCAGAATATTCCTATGATTTCCGCGTTTATTCCGATAATGAGAAATTCGAGTGGATGCGCTACACCGGTGCGGCTGTATATGACAACAGTGGAAAAGCTGTCAAGTCGGTAGGCAAGACGATAAGCATCGAAGACGAAATGCGGAAAAAGGAGCTTGAATCCCGCAAAGAGCAGTATGACCCGCTTACGGGTCTCATCTGCGGAAAAGCGCTCGAGGACAAGATAAAGAGCATAATCGCGATGTATTCGGGCAGCAAATATGCGCTGATATATATCGATATCGACAATTTCAAGAGTATTAACGAAGGCTACGGTCATGTTTACGGCGATTATATCCTCGAGTCGATCTCCGGTGAATTAAGACGCAATTTCTCCGCCGATGATGTTATCGGACGCATAAGAGGCGATGAGTTCATGGTGCTCGTCAGGAACATTCGCGGACGTACAAGCGTTGTTTCTGCGGTACAGAACGTCATGAACATCATCAACTCCACAGTCCTTAAAAACGGGATGAGACTTACCGCGAGCATAGGTGTTTCTATCTATCCCGATGACTGTGTGAATTATGATTCTCTGAACAGGGGAGCGGAGCTTGCCGTTTCCAAGGCAAAGGCATCCGGCAAGAACAAATATATAATCTACAGCAAGAACGATAACTATCACCGTTCGGATATAGAGCTTTTTGACAAGAAAAAGGTGACTCTTGATGTTCCCGCGCGAAAGAACGACAGCTTCAGTACCGTCTCGGTCGGAAAAGAGAACAAGCTCATCGATTATGCGCTCAATACTCTTACGGACAGCGGAACTGCCAATGACAAGATAAATGCGATAATCTCCGAGATAGGCAGATATTATGACCTGTACGGAGTATTCGTAGTAGAACCCGACTCTTCCGGCAAGGGCATGGTAACGCATTACTGGGCAGGCAAAGTCCCCAAAAGCTCTGTAGAGAAATTTTTCCGGGATGTGCCGAAATTCTGGCACGATCAGGATGAGCTCTTTGCAGACAAAGAGTATATTCATCTGGAGGAATACAGCAAGGCAATTGATACAGATGCGAGCGAATGCGCCGAGACCGATGCCGATAATACCGAGGCTCTCATCTATCCTATCATCGAGGAAAAGTGCAGAGGCGACGGACACGTAGTAGGCGTTATCGTATTTTCCATATTCAGATCAAATCCCGAAAAGAAAAAGTTTCTGAGCGATGAATCCAAGAAGCAGCTGCAGATGATAACCAAAATGGTGACATCGAATATCATCTGTGTCAGAAATCAGAAGCAGTTTGAATCTGATCTTTTCATCAGTAATGCGATACTTGACAACCAGCGTCTTCAGAGTTACGGTATCGACTGCGATACCTATGAACTGCTCTATATCACAGAGTATACCAAGACGAAAGGGGAGCGCAGCAAGGGCGGGAAGTGCTATGAGATAATAAACGGTCTGAACGAGCCGTGCAACAACTGCCCTGTAAAGCTTCTCAAAAATGACAGTGAAAGACATACTATAGAATACTTTGACGACAGGACAGAAGCATGGTATTCTTCGACAGCATCGACGATAATCCTTGACAACGGGCAGAAAATGCGGCTGATATGCCGCACGGATGTATCACAGTTCGTCGAGCATATCCGTTCAAAAGACAAACTCACAGGCATCATGACGATGGATCGCTTTGAAACAGAAGCGATGAAGATACTTGCCACCCGCACGAGCAATGATTATGCTGTCATTTATCTCGGATTCAAGAAATTCAACAATATCAATGAGGAATGGGGCTATTCGGTAGGCGACAGCGTCCTGAAGATATTTGCATCCAGAATGTCGCAGAATATCGGAGAAAACGAGCTTTTTGCCCGTATCAACAGCGATAATTTCCTCATGTTCGTTGAATGCACAGATATAGGTGAAACGATAACACGGATACATATGATCATAAGAGTGATATGCCAGGAATTCGATACTGCATATCCCGGGATAAATGCGTATGTACTCGGCGGTGCATATAAGCTGCGCGATAATGACTGGTCGATCGAGACCTGCATCGACAATGCTAATATAGCCCGCAAGAGCGCAAAGAACCATGTCACGCGGCGTGAAAATGAGATAGTCAACTTTGACGAGGATATGCAGCGCAGGATATCCTTGGAAAAGGAGATAGAAGCATCAATGTTTGATGCGGTCTCCAACCATGAGTTCAAGGTATATATCCAGCCGAAGGTGGATATCTCGACGCATAAGATCAAGGGAGCCGAGGCTCTCTGCCGCTGGATACGTTCGGACAATTCGTTTTTCAGTCCTACGGAATTCATACATATCTTTGAGGAGAACGGCTTTATCACAGAGCTTGATTTCTACATCTACCAGTGCCTCTGTGACGAGCTGAGAAAGCTCCTTGACAACGGTATACTCCCGCCTGTAATTTCGGTCAATGTATCAAGAGCACATCTTATAAGCAACAACGGCTTTGTTGACAAGTTCTGCTCGGTCATCGACAGGTATCGCATACCGCATCGCTTTATTGAGCTTGAGCTTACCGAAACGATGTTCTTCGATAATCTTGACAGACTGCTCGGTATAATTAACGACCTTCACAGTCATGGCTTCCAGATATCCATTGACGATTTCGGTTCGGGATATTCTTCGCTGAACCTTATAAAGGTACTTCCCGTAGATGTACTCAAGATCGACGGAGAATTCTTCAAGCGCAACAAGATGACCGCCAAGGATAAAGCGGTAATATCAACTATATTCCGTCTTGCGCGTGATCTGAAGCTGAAGACCGTCGCCGAGGGTATCGAAACAGAAGAGCAGATGGAATTTGTTACCGAATGCGGCTGTGATATGATACAAGGCTATTATTTCTACAAGCCCATGCCGATCGCAGAATTTGAATCGCTCATTGAAGAGCAGAACAGACAAAAATAAAAACGCCATGATCCTTGTATAAATCATGGCGTTTTGTCTTATTCAGCGCTGTTTACGGTAGTATCAAAGCCGTTTATCTTCAGATTCGGGTCTTCAAGGTCGATTATCAGACATTTCTTGCCCTGTATAACACCTGTGCGGACTCTTTCAGCGGCATCATTACCTATATTTATTGTTATTTCGGATGTCTGCACGACAGTCTTGCTGTCAACAAGATTTGATGCGGTAAAGCTGCCGTTTTTATCACCGAGAGCAGTCTCAAACGCAGCACTAAGCCCTCCGAGCTTGTCATCATTCACACCTGCGTCGGAAAGGATAGTGCGAAGCCTTGAATTGTCGATCCTCACAGGCTCGGGTTCATCCTTATTCTGAGCAATTACATCCTTTATTATCTCGTTCACGCCGGTTACTACAGTATAGCTGAGGTCTTCGCCGACAACATTTTCAACGAGCTTACGGAAGGTTTCCTTTTCACTCTCGGCAGTCATTGCGAACTCGCAGTCGAGAACATCCTCAACAAACGAGATATTGGGCTTCTTAGCGTTTTTGCTGTAGTACATCACATGATTCACATCCGGTGCGCGGTCGCTGTATACGGGATACATAAAACCGTCTGTGGGAGCACGACTGACGATGAGATCGGTATTGCTCTTCTTCGTGATGCGGTTTTCATCGGCATTGTAGTATAATCCGTCGGTGTTGGTATTCATGGGGGAGACAGCTGCAATGAGGAATCTGTATATATTATCAGAGCTGTCCTCAATATCATCATTCTTGTTCTTTTTCATTATGCTGTATTCGCAGTGAGCTATAAGGATACAGTAGGCAGCATCATACTGTAGATTCTCGCGTATACGGTCGATAACGGCATCGACTCTGCCGCTGCTGTCATCCTTGTCATTGAGTGCGGCATAGAGCATATTCTGTGCGCCGCCGTCCTCATAGGAGGCTTTCGGGAAAGCATATTCAAAAATATTTTTTCCAATAGTACCGCTCATGACCTTTTTGAGCATCTCAAAGACTACCTCTGTCTCTTCCTCGGAAAGCACGGCATAGCCCTTTCTTTCCTTGCAGTGTACATTTCTCTCGGCATCTATATAAGCCTGGGTGACGCTGCTGAGTGAGAGCAGGGTGCTGTCATCGGAGAAATTCTTTTTGATCTCTGCTATATCTTTTTTGTTCATTTCAGCAATATTGTCCTTTCTTTATGATATGACTGCCATTAAATTATATCATGTTCCTGTGAAAAATTCAAATTAAAAAATGGTAACATTGGAAACGAGGTAAATATATGATAAGAGAAATACGAAATAATGAGCTTGATGGTCTTCTGGAACTCTACACGCAGCTCCATGACAATCCTATGCCGCAGATAACGGAGGATATTATAAATAAATGGAATAAAATAATAAATGACGATGATCATCATATCATAGTTGCCGAAGAAAACGGAAAGATCGTATCATCCTGCGTATGCGTCATTATCACAAACCTTACTCATGAGCAGCGTCCGTATGCATTTATAGAAAATGTCATAACCGATGAAGCATACCGTGGCAGAGGTCTTGCTACAGCTTGTCTGAACTTTGCCAGAGATATCGCAGCAAAGAACAATTGTTATAAGATCATGCTGCTCACAGGCTCAAAAAAGCAGACCACGCTCGATTTCTACAAGAAAGCCGGCTACAACTGCAATGACAAGACCGCATTCATTATGTGGCTGTAAAAATCAGTTGATACTTTCAGCTATCCTCAGATAAAATCCGGTCTACAAGTTCTTCGATACCGGACTCTGCCTGATCGACACCCGGATTCTGATTTGTCATTACCGCGGCTGTTTCGCCTGTGATGTAATTGATCTTCAGCATACTTTGCCCGTTTTCTCCCCAACCGCGTGAGATGATCTCATTCTCACCGCCTATAAAAACACCCATACCGACCCATGGGGCTTTATCGGCGGGTATTGCTATCTCGCGGGCAGATTTTTCTGTCAGTAAAGTGCTTCTGCCGTTATATGCCTTGACAAATTCTTTTGCAACGATCAGAAGCTCTTTAGGTGTTATCCACAATCCTGATGCCGCAAGATCCGGGACATTCGGATAATTCCCAGGGATAGGATTACCTTTTTCATCATATCCTACAGCCATTGCCTGAGATTCTTCGTGATCTGCTGTATTCTGGGGTGATGCAAAAAACGCACTCTCCAGATCAAGCGGGTCAAAAATGTATTCATCGGCGAAATCTTCAAACGGCTTTTTGGTGATATCTTCAAGCAGCATTTGCAGAATACAGTACCCGGCATCAGAATATTCAAATTCTGTTCCCGGTGTTTTCTCAGAATATGCAGGCCTGTTATTATAAGATGTCCTGCCGTCCAGTATATCGGTCAGGCTGATCACAGGATCATCTCTGCGAAGTCCGTAGAATGCATCTTCTCCGTCAATCACACCTGACATATGACACAGGAGCGACCGTATGGAAGCATCGCTCTCTTTTCCGTCAGGTGTACGAAGTTTCCAACGGCAAAGGAAAGTATTTGCCGGCATATCTATGTCCGTGATATTCTGCTCATATGCCTTCATAACACACAATGCAGTAATGAACTTTGAAACAGAACAAGCCGGAAATATAGTATTATCATTCACCGGGATATTGTTTTCTTTGTCTGCAAATCCATCGTATGCTGTCATGATCCTGTCCGATGTATCTGAATAAGCACAGCTTATTCCACGGAATCTTTCCTTAGTAAATTCTCTCAGCAAGAGACTTTTTGTTTCAAACATATTCTTTTCCATATATCCCTCAATAATGATCTCAAAATTAGAGTTTATCAGCTTAAGCTTATCCAGAATCTTTTCATTTTTTTACCATCGACATCGATGGTTTTTTCATATACTCCGCCATTTGTAAAAAGTCAAGTAAAACATACAATTTTTCGCCAGAAAACATACAAGGCGTTCGCCACAAAATATACAAGGTCAGTGAGTGATTGATTTTCTGTGGGAAAGGCGGTATGATTCACCAGTCATGTTAATGATCTCGCAG
>JAILFE010000113.1 GCA_024697725.1 Oscillospiraceae bacterium | reverse complement strand
TGCCGTTATAGACAAAACCGCAGAACGCCTCGGGAAAGCTGTCCGTTCTCACTGTCTTGCAGGTGAATGCGTCATATTCCGTTCCCGATATCTGCGACATTACTGCCGCTGCGGATGCGGATGTGATATATCCGCCCTTTATGCAGAGCATTCTCATGGGATCGTTCGTATTGCCGAATATATAGCTCTCACTCTTCACGGTATTCACGGCAGTGAGCTTTGCAAAAGGCCCTCTGACCGCTCCGATGCGGAACCCCGAACAGATCGCGTCATTCAGCCCTATGCTCTGCGTCACGCTGCCGAACGGGTGGAACACGAGCTGTCCGTCATTCGAGCAGTACCACACTCCGCAGCCGCATTCGGAGAGCACCTTCAGTATCTCGCGGCAGGTCTTTCTGTAAAGCACGCTGTACGGCACTTCGGTCATATGCACATCCGCCGTCGGAGCACCAGTGAAGCCGCACTGCGACGCTATCGCAGATACGACAGTGTTCACGGGATACGCCCTGTCTTCGGCAAAATAGCCCGATGTATCGAATACCGCATCGAGCTTTCGGCAGGAATCGTAGGCAATGATCTCGGCGATACCTCCGCCGTATCCCGGCTTGCTTATATAGAATACCGGAAGCACACGGTTTCCGTGATCGTCGGTGACCACTATCTGCGTACCGGGAGGGAATACCGTGTCGGTCTTGATCGCTATCGAAAGCTCCGCAGTCAGCACTCCGCTCACGGGCAGCCCCGATACCGCTCTTGTGACCCTGAATCTTCCGATATCCGAAAGACTGTAAGGCACCCCGCCGACAGTGACGGTCAGCAGCTGATCGCTAAAGGCTGTCGAGGGGGATCACCCTCGACACTATCACGAACGCCGCCGACCAGTAATTGTTTTCCGCAGTCCCGCAGATAGGCTCCAGCGAAAGCGATACCGTTTCAAACTGCTCTGTCCTTGCATCGGGGAAGGCAAAGCCAACGCTGTAAGGCGTGTCGGCGAGCATAGTCTCTGCCATTGCGGAAGCTTCTGTGTCCGTGATATCCTCAAGCACCGCGCTTATAGTCACCTTGTAGCCGAGCAGATCACGCACATCGTTCCCGTCTATCGCAGTAAATGCTGAGCTTTCATCATATACCGGAGTATATTTCACATTCAGCCCGTCCTGCGTGACATATGCGGAAAGATCGGTCTGCCCGATGATGAGAAGTCTTTCAATACTCATATACGCATCCTCCCGATGTCACCGCGATCTCCGAAAAGCCCTGCTGCGCAAGTTCTGCGATGTATCTCCCGTCGATATCCCTTAACGCAGCATTTATTTTGAGTCTTATCACCCTGTCGGTACCGCCGCTTTCGGCATTGTCCGCATCCGTGCGGGCAAATGCCGCATTTATCGCAGCGGATACGGGTATACCGTTCATATCGTATCTGTCCATCCCTGTCGGATCACCCTCCGTATAGTCTTGTTATCCTCCGCGCAGCGAGCTTTTCTGCGGGAGAACCGTATTTCCTTATCCTGCAGCATACCAGCTCCGAGAACGCACATCTTCCGTCGAGAGCCGTAAACAGCGCACAGAACCTGTGCCAGTGCATATCCTCGGAAAAAAGATCTATCCCGTAGCACTGCATGAATGCCCCCGCGATCAGCCCTGCGTCGTGATAGAACGAGTACGCGCGTTTTTTCCCTTCCTCCGGGAAATACTCCTCTCCGATAAAGCTCTTCATAAGCTCTGTACTGTCGCCGCTCTCGGGCGGTCTGTCCATGAAGAATATCCTTGCAGCCTTTTCGAGCTCCATACCGTCCTCGATGTAATGAAGTATGCGCAGTACCGTCCTGAAATCCGCATCCACACGGTACCATTCGCCGTCCGACATCACGCAGTCCTTGTATTCGCCGCATAGCAGCGCCTGTGCTGTATTGTCCATATTTCCGCCCCTTTTGTCTCATGCCTGAACAGGTTCACGCATGAACAGGTTCACGCATGAACAGGGGTGCCGCAGCCGTAAAGCTCTATGCATATCCCCGCAGGATCGCCCGCCTTGCCGCTGCCGTCACATACCACGTTCACGACTGCCTTTCCTCTTTCCCCGCTGTTTGTTGCTGCGTTTATGTACGCATATTCGACCGTGCCTTCCTCGTAGACCCCGAATTTCACAGCCCTCGACAGAAGCATATCCTGTGCGGCATCGCCGTTCACCCTGTCGGCGGTCACGGTGAATTTCCGCGCAGCACCTCTTTTTACATAGGCGTTCCCGCCTATGACGTTTTTCTTTCTGACACTGTCGGAGATGATACTGCTCTCGACCTCTGCGGTGCCTGCCGCAAACGCCGCAAATCCGCCGACGTCCGCACCCTCGGCACCGGTATTGACCGCTAAGATATTGTCGTCCGCGCAGGCGGTATCGCCCGCCGTGTGAGCGGCAAGATATTCATTGACTGTCATGCTCTCCCCTCCTTACACAATATATCTGACATCTATCCTGCAGGAGTATTTCCATACCCCGCCCACGGTGACGCTCCCACTGATGTTCCCCGCAGATACGGATATTATCCCGTTCTCATCCGCTTCGCATATATCATCTGCGGCATTTTTCAGCGCCGTGAGCACGCTCTCCTGACCTTCTCCGCAGGCAGTGAGCGTGAACCGTGCGCTGTATATCGTCCTTCCGCTGTAGTATCTCTTTATTATGCCGCCGCTGTCGAATCCGACGGAGAGCGCACCGCAGCCGACACTTCCGCCGCACAGTTCTGCGAAATATACCGCAAGCTCTTTTTCCCTGTCCATAGCACACCCCCGTTATCCGACATCTATCTCGATATGATGCAGCGCGCTGCCTCTGTATATTTTCTTCACGCTCTTCACGGCGTATCTGAAGCCGTCAACAGTTATGTTCTGATACCTCACCCTGTTCCCGCCGAGATATTCTCCCGCCGTCGCTATCCTTCCGGCGGACGGGTTCGCGGCTGATATATATATCTTCCCGCTCCCCGAACGGATGTCGCCGCCCGTCTTTTTCACACTCACGCAAAGACCGCTTATATTCTCGGTGACGGTGATCCCTTCGCCGTAAAGCCCATTCTCATAGCAGGTATGCAGCATCCCGCTTTTTCCGTAAAGCTCCATATTTCCCCCTTATCCGCTCACACATATGAGCAAGTGCTGTCCGAACAGTATGATCCACCGATCAATACTGCACGGACAGCCGGCTCAAAGCCGCTGCTCACACCATATCATGCCTTGATATTCATGCTGCGGCAGCCCATTCCCGCCGCGTCAAGATAAAACATCGCTTCGCGGCAGATGATATCACCCCGATCGCTCCCGGTATTCCCGGAGCTTTCGTAAGCGCAGGTGTAATCACCGAGAGTTTCGCGGCTTATCACTCTTTCGCCGCTTTCACTGCACTCTGCGATATGATCCGCTTCGGCGCATACGGCAAGCTCATAGTATCTGAGCAGCTCCGCGTTTTCGGGGATATCGGCACATACGGCGGATATGATATTCTCCGCTCTTGCCAGATAATCTGCAAGCCCCTCGGTCAGACTGCCGTGGTATGTATCGGTATAAAAAGTCGTAAGATCCATATCGTCCTCACATCAGGCTGCGGAGTGTACGTATATGCCTGCTGTCTTATTTGCATAGACGGAGCAGAGCCCGTAGCTTCTGTAGCCGTATTTCCACGCATCGGCATCGGGATTGAGCGCGGGAGGGATTATCTTCGGGAGCGCGTGCTTTGTGAACTGGAGCACCGCAGCCTTGTGTACGATCATGAAATTGATGTTCTTTCCGTCCGATGCCTTGGCATAGCCGCCTGCGGTCTCGCCCGAGGTCACGCCGTCATTGAGCTTTATCTTGGTGTAGAACCTTGTCTGGGGTACGGTTATCACCTGCTCAAATCCCGCGAAGACAGCCTTTGACTTGGTGGTATCCATATCGTCGATGAGCCCCTTGAGCGTCGGTGTGATGAAGAGTATCCTCCCTTCCGCAGGCACCTCCGCCTCATCCATAGCAGATACCGCCGTTCTTATCGCAGCCACTGCAGCCGCACCTGTCGAAAGGTCTGCGGATGCCGCGCCTACACCTGTCGCAGAAGCATATTCCGCAAATCTGAATGCATCCATCTCGGGGACAGCCTTTGTGCGCACGAATTCTCCCGCAAGTCTGCCGAAAGCGGTGTTCTGGGTCTCGGCATTGTCCATATTGTCCACGGTGAACATACGTCCGCGTTCGTAGTTATAGGCAGCCGTCTCCCATGTGAGAGTCACGTCGCCGTCAACATAGCCCGAATTTCTGGAATAATCGGCAAGTCCGTCCATAGCGAGCTTGGGGATAACTATCTCGTTGGCGTTCGCCCCTGCTCTCGCAAGTGAGCTGTCGCTCTCCAGCACGGCTGTCACCGCACTTTCCTTGTATACCTCATCGAGAAGTGCTGTGTATTTCTTTGCAAGTGTTATTGAATTCATAAGCTGTTTCCTCCGTTATGATATTGTTTTTTCTTACCATTCAGTCCTTCAGACCGAATGCCTTCCTGAGTGTGCTGTCGTCTGATGCGGTCCGCTTTCTGCTCATGCATACTCCCGTGCGGCTGTACATCTTTTCGGCAGCAGACGCGAACATCGGGTATTTTTCAATCACCTCCCCGATATCCGTCCCCGAATTGTCCGCAATGGCGATAACATCATCTATACATTCCTTCCTCACGCCATGCTCCGCGCATTCGAGGCGCTTCTTCATGAGAGCGTTCTCCTTTATCAGCTCACCGATATCCACCTCCTCTTCATACTTTTCATTTTCTGCTCCCGGCTGTACGCTTACGGCGTTTTCCTCTGCTGGTGCTTCTGTTCTGATATCCTCGTTCATGACTTTGCTCCTTTCAGTTCGTTCACTGCGTCGTCACGCGAGCAGTCGTTTATCTCCATGACCGCCGATTCCCTGCTCCTCAGTCCCGCGCCGCAAAGGCGGATGTTCCTGTCGATTATCCTGTCGGGATCGCGGTCGAGCTCCTTGGGGAACGATACCCTGATATCGCTGCTTTCCGCACTCTCCGGGAGGCTGCCGGAGTATATCCCCGCGCAGACTATCGCCTTTACTATCCCCTCGATAAATTCCACGGCGATGTTCCTGTTGCTGTTCATCGTCCTTATCGTCCTGTTTTCCTGACTGGATATCTCCGCAGCGGTGCGCACTCCCGATGATGTACCGAAGCTCAGCGTACCGGAGGACAGCCCCGTCTGGAAGCAGAGCAGGTTCATCAGCGCGTTGAGAGCCGAAACGTGTTCGTCTATGCGCAGTTCGGCGGTGTTGTCGATTATTTTCAGATCCTTTTCCTCGTCGCATCTGAGCGCCTGGAAAACCTCATCATCCGAATCGAAATATCTCCTTACCGAGCCTGTTTCCGGGTCTACCACCGTGCGTATACAGGAGGACGGCACGATTATCCTTTTCCTGCCGAGTATGAATTCTCTCATCAGGCTGTCGAAGGCCACATCGATAGCCTTGAGGGTATCGGTGCAGTTTGCAAAGCACGAAAGTCCGAGTCTTCCCGAAGGAAAAAGATTGTTTGCCGCAGCCGGGTGAAAATACGAGAACATCGGCGTTTCGCTGCCGTATTCGATAATATCGTCCAGTCCGCCGTAAAGCTCATCGAGACTGCATCTTTGCCCGAGCTCGTATACGCTGTCCGAAACGAAAAGTCTGTTTTCCACCGTCACCATGCCGTCGGGGCTGTGTCCGTGCTTTTCAAAGAGAGTATAGTATCTGCCGTTTTTAAGTGTCCTGTTCCTGAACACCGCCTCGTCGATCTTCCTGCCGTCCATACCCGTCGGGATGAAGGAATCCGCATCGATATAATCGAGCATCACCTTCCCGTCCGCGATGAATACCCTGACGGCGCCGCCTCCGAGAGCATACGCTCTGCTGAAGAACTGCGGCATCCTGTCCCAGAAGGAATTGTCCTGCAATACCCTTTCCGCAAATCTCTGTGTCTCATCATCCGCTATAGCGATATCCGCCTGCTGCCCGAAGGTCATGTCCGCAAGCTCGTCACAGAGCACCTTTGCGGCGTTGAGTATCGCCATTTCACGCTCTCCGCTCTGATAGAGCCCCGACTTCTTCACTGTTTTCCAAGGCGGGTCACCCCTGTAGATATCGTCGCAGTCCGAGATGACATTTTCATAGAACCATTCGCTGTCCGAAATGTCGAGCTCGGGAAACGCCGCTGCCGCCTGTGCGATCATTCCGCTGTACAATTATTCCACGCTCCTCCCCTGTCGAGGATGTCGTTCATCCTCTTTTCGGTCGAATATTCCTGTGCGTCAAGGCTGTCGATGTTCGAGCTTCCGTTGTCGAGCCTTGTGCCGCTGTCCCACTGTGCACCCATGAAAGCGCCGATAGTATTAGTGCAGTTTCTCATTACATAGTATCTCCCCTGTCCCATTATCGAGGTATAGAACCTTATCCTGTCGGATATCTGTCCCTTGCGTGCGTTGTGTATCTCCACGCCGAGACGTTCTCTTGCGGCTGTGTTCTTCAGGCCCCTGATGAGTACCTGCTCCGCGCTGTCGCAGTATACATCCCGCAGCACCGGATATTCCTCACGGCATTTCCGAATGAACTGCGCAAAATCCCTCTCCAGCTCCGAGGGCGAGATGATGCTTTTGTTGTAGTATTCCGCAAGAGTTATCACCTTCCCGTAGCCCGCCGTGTATCCCGTGAGATTGAATGCATGGGCAGAGCCGTTCCCGCCGAAATCCACACCGACATCCGCCATTATTATCCTTTCGTTGATCCTGTCGATGATGAACTGTTCGGGGTCGTCGGCGAAGGCGCGGTATATCACCCCGTCGCAGGAGCGCCATTTCCCGAGGATATAGCGGTCATAGTATACCGTCCCGCGGTATTCGTCCTTGAGACTTTTCACAAATTGCGGCGGCAGGCGCGGATTGTCGTCGATCGTGAATTCACTGAGGTATATGTCCGCGCCGCTGTCGAGGAATTTCCTGAACCAGTGGTCTGGTGCATCGGGATTGCACGTCCCGTCAAATACCGAATCGCCGCGGTCGAGCCTTGACTGTATCATCCTGAACACAGTCTCGCTCCATGTGGTTATCTCGTCGCCGTAGCAGTATGAAAGGCTCATTCCGCGAATCTTCTCGGCGGCGGTGTTCCTGTCTGCTCCGAAAGCATAGCAGTCGCGCCCGAAAAGACGGATATTCCCGTTCCCGCCGATGCTCCCGACAAGCCTTGCTCCCCACAGCTTCCGCAGCGGAGCGAATATGTTCCTTTCGAGCGAGCCCGCCGTGTTGCCGATGAATGCGGCGTTGTCATCCTCTCCGAGCATCCTCAGCCGCTTTGGGATGCGAAAAAGGTCGATATAGGTCTTGCCGCTCCTCACCGCACCGACCGAGATGTTGTATCTGTGCGAAGTTTCCACTGTCGCTCTCCAGACTTCCTTCTGCTTCGGAGTGAACGATCTTTCCCCGATACTATCACCCCCGCTGCTCGTCGTCGCTGCCGCCTACGGCTTCAAGCACCCTGTCGAGCCTTTCAAGCTCATCGGTCGGCTCGTCTGCGGAATAGATCCCGAGACATCTGCACAGAAGATCTATCGCCTTCAGCTTGTCGTAAAGATGTATCTCCGCGCCCCTGCCGCCCGCTGAATTCTTCACCGAAGCGACCGCTCCCCGTTTTTCGGGAGGTATCGTATCGAGATCCTTCACGGCAGCCACACCGTCCTTCACCGTGATGAAATCTCCCGCATCCGCCGATGCTATGACCGAAAGCTCGCGGATGATGCCCTCTCTGTCAAGTTTCATGCACTGTGCAGTATTTTCCGAGCTTTTTTCGGCAGGCGTTTTGCATACCGCAACTTCATCGGCAAAAAAATCCGGCGGCAGCCTACCCGCCACGCTGTGAGCATATTTCCTGCTGTACCCCGCCATAACAGCCGCTTCAAACGGCGCCACCCCGCTGCGTGTATATTCGCGCAGTCTTTCCATGCGTTCGGTCATAGCTGTTCGTGGACATATTCGCTGAAAAGCGTGCGGTTATCATGGAGAAATCCGCGTATCAACTGTTCCTCCTCATCGCTTATCAGTCTTTCCGCATAGCAGTCGCGGCAAAGCCCGTCGGGAGCCGCCTCCGAAGCGGGGATTATGACCTCACAGTCCTCGCAGCATATGTATGCGTCGCTCTCTGTTGTCTGAAACATGGTGATCCTCCTTTTTTTGCATCACGCGCATTCTTGCATATTGCCAAAGGTGTTTGTTTGCATTGTGCTACCAAATGGGTATAGCTATGCCTGCTCTTTCACAAGCACCTTCTATATGCAATGCACTGTGCTTTTTGATAGATTATGATTTGCACTGTGCTTTGCTGTGACTATATACTACCACAATTTCTCTGATTTGTCAATAGCTTTATGCAATTTTATTTGTAAACATTCTGTGAACATATGCATAACGCAATCGTGCAGGCACGAAAACTGCCTGTTCCGTGCAGATACAGGCATTTTCATCGTATTGTACCGCTGCCGGATCAAATCATCCCTTGGGTCTGATCGTTATAAATCCCTCAGCTTTTGAATCATCGCTGTAATATACGTACCCGACAGACGCCTCCCAACCGTCCGCTGTAAAGCCCGTATATTCGACGGTATAGCAAGTACATCCATACATTTCTTCACTGATCGTCGCTGATCTGACATTTTTGCCGGCAAATCCGTTCATTTTCAGCAGCCTGCGCAGATATTTGTAAATATTCTTTGCCTGTTTTAGTATAAAATGATAAAAAAAAGCACATTTTGCTATCCCATAAAAGTATATCGCTCTGACAGACATATATTGTTAAAAAAGATACATACTTTCAAATTTCAGCAGGATCTGAATAAAACGAAAAGCCCCTGTCCGAAGGACCCGGACAGGGGGGTCATGATCTGCCGCCTGAATATTCCCGTATCATTCTTCAGGTGTCAGATCTTCATCGTCCTTATATTCCAATATATCCCCCGGCTGACAATGCAGCACTCTGCATATGGAATTAAGGGTAGAAAAGCGGATGGCACTGACCTTACCTGTCTTTATCTTAGAGAGGTTCACATTTGCCACACCTACTTTTTCCGAAAGCTCATTAAGTGACATCTTTCTGTCTGCCATTACTCTGTCAAGACGAAGTATAATTGCCATATCACACCGTCCTCACAGTGTTTCGTCGTATTCCTGCTGGAGCTTGCAGCCATAGGCGAATATGTAAGAGATCGCCATAAGCACTACACCTATCAGAAGACCCACGACACCCATCACCCCGTCGACCGAATTGATGACATATCCTCCAAAGATCCCTTTCAACTCATTGACCATGAAGATCACAAAATGCAATCCTGCACCTGCAAAAACAAGGTTAGACAAGCCTTTTATCTTGTCTGCAATGCTGTAGACAAATGGTGAATCAGATCTCTCGATATCGTGAAAAATGCCGATGATTATCGATGTGACACCGATCATAAGTACAACATCAACAAGTGCTACTAACGTACATATTATCGTTGCAAAAGCAGAGCCGACATTTCTGGCGTTTATCAACTGCCGTGCTGTTGTGCATATATATACCAGTATCAATACCACAGCCTCTATCTTTACGATATTGCAGCATTGTTTCAGCTTGTTTCTTTCCTGTTCAAGCGTTCTCTCGTTTATATCATTTAAATTGCTCATAAACCATTCCTCCATTGATCATTTCTTTCGCAGTAAGCTTACATTATGCAGTATATCACTTGATTTTATGTTTGTCAATAGTTTTTTTACGTTTATCATTAATTTTTGTTCGATTTTAATTAATTTCAGCTTATGCAGCAAATCATTCTGATCCTGCATATCTTTTTTTGTTTATTATGACGATATAGAACATATCCGGCGGAATAATACTTGATATATGCAGCATTGATAAGATACGGGATATAAAAAACCCCCTGTCCGAAAACCGGACAGGGGGCTGACAATGCGTAACAGATCAAACGCTCTGCTGCTTCATCTTAGCGAAAATGAGAACTGGTCTACACTTACGATCTTCTATGGGGATAT
>JAILFE010000400.1 GCA_024697725.1 Oscillospiraceae bacterium | reverse complement strand
GGAGCCAGTTTTGCTTTAGTTTGAATGCACTGGTGATTATATACTGCCCTCTGCTGCAAAATGTCTAAATGACATTTTGCAGCAGAGGGCAGTATGACGCAGCGCTTGAGGCACATTGTGCCGCACCGCCGTCTTTGACGGCGGATTTCAATGGATATATAAGATTGACTTATGTGCGCACGTATGTTATAATTCACTTGTAAAACTTAACAGTACAAATCGGGATCTACAAGGAGGTTGTGTATGATCTGCTTTTTGACCAGTACAACTGTTTTGCCGGAGAATAGCGGTTTAAACCCGGCAAATCGTTTTGTTGATGAATTACATGAGCATTTTCCAAGTCCGTGTCGGGCACTGTTTATCTGTTCTGATCCGGACAGCCGTGATATAACAGACTTCTATACCAATGCAACCAAAGCCGAATTTGAAAAAGCAGGATTTCCGATAGACGACATTCGTCCGTTGGACAGCAGAAATGAAGAGCAAGCCGCTGTTCTGGTGCGGGAATCGGATCTCATTTTTCTGGCAGGTGGGCATGTACCGACACAGAATCGATTTTTTCATAAAATCGGTTTATGTGATCTGCTGAAAGACTATCATGGAATTATAATCGGGATCAGCGCCGGCAGTATGAACAGCGCAGAGATCGTCTATTCCAGACCCGAGAAAAAAGGAGAGGCCATTGATCCGGATTATCAGCGGTTTTTGAAGGGACTGAATCTGACAAAAGCGAACCTGCTTCCGCATTATCAGGAAAACAAAGATCACATATTAGACGGATTGCGTATTTATGAGGATATTGCATATCCCGACAGCATGGGAAGGACTTTTTATGCTATTCCGGACGGGAGTTATCTCTTTATTGACGAGCGCAAAGAAGAATTGCGGGGAGAAACATATATGATCAGCGGCGGCATTTTCAAGAAAATATCTTCAGACGGCGAAACCGTTGTGCTCAGATAACTTCCTTTTTGCTGGAAACTTTATTTTTGCAGAATAAAAATACGAATAATAAAACTTGCGATTAATGTATTCAGCGACGGCGAACAATATATCATGGAAGTGACAAAATAGCACTGAGCAAAAAGCAATATATCCGCCGTCCCACAAAAGTCGCACCACCACAATTGCTCTTTCATCATCTCTGACAGGCTTGCTAATCAGCTATTACTTTGACGAAAAAGGAAACGCCATACGGTTTCCGCGAAGAATCATGTATATGGAGTTTTCAAAGGTTGCCTGCAAATATCAGATCAGCTGCCCGAAAGGCTTTCGCGTGCGGTCAATTGTCAGCTTCCCATAGAAAAAAAGCAGCGACTGTTTACGACGCTGCTTTATACGTTTTAATTGTTCAGATCATCGGATCCGGAAAGCTCAGGATCCTTTTTGCAATTCATTACCGATCTCACAACAAACTGCGGTGCTTTGTTTATGCATATGTACATCCTTCCGATGTATTCGCCCAACAGACCGAGCATCAGCAATACTATGCCGAACATTACAAGCATTACCGCCATCATCGAGCTGTAGCCGAGAAGTATCTCCGGGTGAAGTATCTTTCTGATGACTATCACTATGCCGAATATGAACCCCGCTAAGGCGCTTATGAATCCGAGCACCGACGCTAACCGCAAGGGCTTCTCGGAAAAGCTGGTGAAGCCGTTCATCCATAACGCTATCAGCTTTATCAGGTTGTATCCCGATCTGCCCACCTCGCGCTTGTGATGATTCACTTCAACATCCGTGACCTTCCTCGTGACGCGAAGCATGAGCCCCTGTACGTTCGGATAGGGGTTCTGATACTTTATCGTTTCGTCCACTACTATCCTGCGGACGGCGAAATAACTGTTTATCTGGACGTTTTTCGGTCTGCCCGCAAGCACCTCTCCCACACGGGTTATCGTCCATGAGCCGAATCTGCGGAACTGGGATTCTTTCTTTACGGGATACCTTGCCGAGACCAAATCATAGCCCTCGTCGAGCTTGTCGATCAACCTGAACATTTCCTCCGGAGGAGTCTGCCCATCATCATCGAGGCATACTATAATATCTCCGGTGACAAAATTCAGTCCCGCCATAAGCGCAGCGTGCTGTCCGAAATTCCTCATGAGATCAACGACCGTTACGAGCTTATCCTTTTCGGCTATCTCTGTCAGTACAGAAAGCGTACCATCGGGAGAACAGTCATTTACGCAGATTATCTCATGATCGTATCTTCCATCAGCCTCAACAGTCTTATGTATACGTTCTATGATCGAGCCTATGGTTTTTTCAGAACGGTAGCAGGGTATCACGAATGTCAGCAGCTTACGTGATGACCCCGCATTATTATTATCAGAAACGTTAATTTTTCATCCCCCCCAAACATCAGATTATTCACAGATGGCATACAGTACTGTTTCGACTCCTGTCGGGTCATAGCTGCGCAGATACAGCTTATATTCGGGAACTAAGCTGAGAATAAATTCGGGTATGCTCATAAGATCATCCTGCTTATGGTAAACACAAATGGCAAGACGCGGCTTGTTTTTGAGTATGGTCTTTTCGGCACCGTGAAGTGCACTAAGCTCTGAGCCCTCTATGTCCATTTTGATGAATGTGACTTTCTCATCGCCAACAATGTTGTCGATAGTATCCACGTCAATCGAAACTTCTCCATTATCGGATATATTTGAATGTTCTCCCTCTCCGGAATTGAAATGAAGTGTGCATTTTTTGTCATACGCTCCAAGACAGAATGCCTTGACGTTATTCATATCTTTTACTGTTTTGCAGAGGATATCATAGTTGTCTATATCGGGTTCAAGTGCTATATATTTTTTGAATGAGGAAACGTTGTGAGCTTTCAGAAATCCGGTAAAATCGGCAAAAGAATCCCCTGTGTATGCGCCGCAGTCTACCACGGACTCATTCTCGAAGGGAACATATATATCGTCGTCAAAGTACTGAGGTTTTTCGGAAAACTGCTTCCGGTATGTTCCGGTGAGTCTTTGCGTAACGAACTGCACCAAAGCAAATCGTGAAGCACTGTCGGCAAGCCTGTTATAAAGCTTCATCAGTTCGGCGCCGTGTTCATTCATGAAGTTCTCATCAAATGCTCCAAATGTAACATAGGACGAATAATCTGTTGATATAATATTTTTTATAAACGGAGAGGAAGGAAATACCGTCCCGAATCCGTTTGCGCGAACGGCAATTATTACAGTAATGTCTTCTGCAATATCATTGACCGTGATTATCGGCAGCCCGTTTATAAAGCGCTTTTCCTCTTCCTTCGGGATATACTTTTCATCAACGATGTAGCCTTTCATCGGTATATCGTTTTTTTCAAGAAGTGTTCTGTACTTTGCAGCAAGGTACCCCGCTCCGTACAGATAGATCGGACGTTTATCGCTTTTAAGTTCAGCTGTCAGCTTATCTAACCAGTTCATATTTGCTTTCTCCTTATAATCATACGCTGTGCTTCACATACACATGGCTTATCTGAGTGATCCTATACCCACAGGCAAGCAGTGAACGAACCTGTACGGAGTTGTTACTTGATACATTGGTAACTATCCGTTTCGCCCCAAGCTGTTTTGCCGTTTGAAAATTAAGATAATTCAAAGTATTACCTATAGCCGATCGGCGGTACGCCCTGTACAGTCCGCCAAGCACCGAGGAAAACTCTCCCCCTCCCTCATCATGAAGCAGCACAAAACCTACGCGATCTCCCTTGTATCTGTATTGATAGAAGCGTGTGCCGCGTGCCCTTTCATCACCGAGCCAGCTGCAGAAACGTTTGCTCCCCTGTTCCGCAGTGAAATGAGGATCGATAGATATACGGTCAGAGTCGAAAAGACCGTCACGCACCTCATCGAGCAGCACTGCAAATGACTCCTCATCCATTTCATCTATGCTTATATCCCTCATGATCTGCTGCTGTATCCTGTTGAGCTCGGGTATAGAAAGATCGCCGGAAACAGTAATCAGATCCTCAACATACACGAAGCCGCGGCAGGGCAGTTCAAATTGCAAAGTATGATTCTGAGAAGGTATTTTCAGCACCGTATAATCTGAAACGGTATCGACAAGCACACTGTCAAGATCGGATATCGTATCGGATACATCAACCGTGATCTCTGTGCAGCTGATCCCAAGATTCCTTTTTTCCCAGAATGCGTCAACTATTTTCATGATGTGCTCCTTTATCCCTCAGCCGAAAGCTCTTTTCTGATCCTGTCGGAGATGGCATCCGGGGTAAGTCCCGTGTTCTTCATCATGAAATCATAGCTTCCTGCTTTTTCATAACGATCGGGCGCTGCTATCTTAACAAGACGGCAGCCGAGCCCTTTTTCAGCAATAAGCTCTGCTACTGCCGTTCCAAGACCGTTCTTGCAGCTGTGCTCTTCTGCGGTGAACACAGTACCGAACTTACGGCAGTATTCCTCAGCAAGAGCTGTATCAAAAGGGCGAAGTGTATGCATATTCACCACTGAAACAGATAAGCCTTCCTTATTCAGCACTTTTGCTGCCTTCATAGCATACGCAGTAGGGGTGCCACAAGTAAATATCACTGTATCCGTCCCCTCGGCAAGGGGTATGCCCTTACCTATAGTGAAAGTATAGTCTCCTGTATACACGGGCGGCGTGAAACGTCCTCCTGTAAGACGTATATACATCGGTCCCTCATAGGTCATAGCCGCCTCGACACACTGATAAATCTCAGAGCAGTCTGCGGGGGTGACTATCGTAATATCGGGTATGCAGTTAAGTATACCCGCGTCCTCAAGACCATAGTGTGAATAGCCCGAATTTCCCTGCTCATATCCCGAACTGAGTCCGACAAGTTTGACATTCATCTTCATATAAGCCAGATTCATGCGAATCTGATCAAGACATCTCGCGGTGATGAACGGAGCAAAAGAAGTGGAAAACACATTCTGCCCCTCTGACGCTATCCCTGCGGCAACACCAATAAGATCCTGTTCTGCTATACCCACATTATAGAACCTGCTGCTATAATTATCACGGAACTTAGCAAGTCCTGATGATTCGCAAAGATCGGCGGAAAGCACGGTAAAATCATACTTTGCTGCAAGTTCAAGCATTGCAAGACCAAATGTCCCTCGTGCCCCGAGCATCGACCACATTCTTGCGTTGACTCTATTTATTTCAGCCATTTTTATCCTCCGTTATTGAAGTTCCGATCTTGCCTTTTCGTAAAGTTCTTCGGTGATCGGCTCATGATGCCATACGTTGTTATTTTCCATAAATGAAATACCCTTGCCCTTCACGGTATCGGATATCACAAGCTTTGGATGTCCGTCATCAAAATCCATTTCGGAAAAGGCTTTATGTATCTCATTGAAGTCATGACCGTTCACTTGATATACTTTGAATCCGAGCGCTGTCCAGTGAGAGAACATCTCCTTGATATTGAGAACATCCTTAGTAAAGCCGTCACTTTGCAGACCATTGCAATCTATTACAGCCACCAGTTTGGAAATCCCGTAATGACCTGCTGCCATTGCAGATTCCCATACCGAGCCCTCATTGCATTCGCCGTCACCCATAAGCACTACATTTCTGTAGCCTAGCCCCTTTTGGCGGGCAGCAAGCTGCTGTCCCACGGCAAAGGAAAGTCCCTGTCCGAGGCTTCCGTTTGAGGATTCTATACCAAGCGAAAGATTTCTTACAGGGTGTGAAAGCAAAGGACCGCCGTCCTGTTCAAATTCCCACAGCTTCTCACGATCAAAGAAACCCGACTGATACAGAGCTACATAATAGCTCATAACACAGTGACCCTTGCTGAGTATGAATCTATCGCGTTCATCGTTTGCGGGGTCTTTCGTATCGTATCTGAGGAAGCAACTGTAAAGATAAGTGATCATCTCGACCGACGACAGCGAGCCGCCGAAATGTGCGGCTCCCTTGGTGTCGTGTGCAAGTTCAAGAATCAGCTGCCTTGATTCCTTCGCCTTGTCTTTAAGCAGGTTTTCATCAAACATTGTTTATCACCTCTCGGAATGACTTGTTTATTCTACGCGCTATTGCAAAATGTCCTCAGGACATTGCAATCCGCTGTCTGCGACAGCGGGCGGTGCGCAACACCTCAAAGCGCTTCGTTCATACTTCCTCTGCAAAGCCGCAACGCAGCTTTGTTGGCTGCTGTGCAGCCAACAAAATGTACTATGTACATTTTGCAAAATAGGCAAGTTATCAGTTTGCGCCGCCATCTACGCGGATGACCTGCCCGTTTACGAATGACGCCTTATCGCTTGCGAGGAACAGCGCAACTTCGGCGACCTCCTCCGGCTTTGCGAGCCTGCCCATGGCGCAGCGGTCAAGAATATGTTCACCCACAGCTTTTTTCACTGTTTCGACCATATCCGTATCAGTAGGTCCCGGCGCTATCACATTCACACGGATACCCGAAGCGCCTGTTTCAGCTGCAAGTATCTTTGAAAAATGTATCAGCGCAGCCTTGCTTGTGCCGTACGTAGCATTGGTAGGATTTGTATCAATACCCGCTACTGATGCGATATTGATTATCGAGCCGTTTTTCTGTCTCTGCATTAGTTTCAGCACAAGCTGAGTAAGAGTCACAGCGCCAAAGTAATTGATATCGAATACCTGCCTCATGACCGTCATGGGGGTCATCTGAAAGAGATCGGTATTTACGACACCCGCAGCGTTGACAAGTATATTTACCGGCAGCTTGCTCTTGTATATGGTCTTAAAGCCTTCTTTTATTTGAGCTTCGTCCGCAAGATCGAAATAAACAGGCGTTACAGTCACGCCGTACTCCTCTGCAAGTCTTGCCATATCGGCTTCAAACTCATCGGTCTGTTTTCTCGCGCACGCCCAGATATTGCAGCCCTCAGACGCGAGCTTTTCAGTTATGCAGTGTCCTATGCCTCTGTTTGCTCCTGTAACGACCGCGTATTTTTCATTCAGTAGTTTCATGTTAAGCCACCCCTGTATATATAAGTCTTGTCATAGCTTCGATCATTTTATATCCGTCCCAGACAAACTCAAGTCCCATAGTTTCACCAAGCGGAACGATACGATCAACTCCCCGCACCCCGTGATTGATCGCGAGGGAAAGCACATCTCTTTTCTTGACGCCGAGCACGGATATGGTCTGACAGCGTTTTCCCAGAACGGGCAAAAGCTCTTCAAGAGAACTGCCGATATACTCAAAAAAGTAACCGCCGCCGAATTTGAAATCGGTAATATCTGATGTGAGCTTATCGACCTCTATGCGCATAACGGTATTGTCATTCCCGATAAGATGAACGCCCTGCCTGTCCATGCCGAGTTTGCACAGCATGGAATACTTATCCACCGCCTGTATCGGCTTCATCGAGTAATCACGGTGAACCAGCACAGAAAGCTCTTTCCAGAAACGCTCACGGGCTTCGGCGGCTTTTTCGCCGAGCCAGAAAACTATTCTTGGTGAACTGCACGCATTCTGATCAGTATAATAAGTATCAGTGTAAAAGCCTTTTGCCACAGCTGCAGAATCACTGCGAAGGTATTCATCGGCATTGATCACGGCGACGGAATGTCTGTCGGCAAATGTCATCTCTATTGCCCTCGGCGGAAGAGGTGCACGGCGTATATCCGCTATGGTGCGGTCGCCGCCCCATATTATCCTAATGTCACATATCGATGACAATTTTGATGTTATATCATCACTGTGAGGATATCTTATGATATACAGATACCTGCCCATATCGGCAAACTCACCGCCGGTAAGGCGGCGCACAGCATCACATATGACCTCTACCTGTTCAAACTTCTTGTCAGACACCCTGACCACTGTTATATTGCCTGCAAGAAGTGACGATGTCATAGACACTGCAAAATTCACAGGCACATTTGACGGTGCGATATGGAAAGCTATACCCCTTCCGAGACGTTTATCCCTGTCATGATATGCAGTCATTGCAGAGTTGAGCGATGAGCTGCGTATCCAATAGGCATATGACATCACATCGGGCATATTGCGGGTGCGGCTGTCATGCATCAGCTCTGCCGAAAGCGCCGCCAGAAAACGTACAGCCTTTTCCGAAAACATAGGCAAAGCAGGAGTCTCGGTCACAGCATCAAAGGCTTCCGCAGAGCCTGCTAGAAACGTAAGCTTTTCAGAAAGATTCAGCATATGTATCACTGCATCCTCTCAATTCGGCAGTCTTCAGTCTGCCGAATATACGAATATATTTTCCTTTTCTGCCGCATGGGCAGTCATCCTCTCCAACTATCATACCCTCATCCTCTGTAAGAAGCGAGTGTCCCGGATAAGAGTGCGGCAGCACGGATACTACCTGTACTATGCCTTTTTCTCCAATGCTGCATTCGGAAAAATCCGAGGGTCGGCGTATTATAACGTCTGAATAATTGCTTGCATGAAGATGTCCGCACTCGCATTCGGCATAGATACAGCCTGTCTGCTCAACCATACCATAATGATCGATAAAATGACCTATATTGCATACTTCGCGCAGAGCTTTTTTGAAATCGTCTCTTGATACCGATTCGGACTCGAGCTTTTTCCAGCCTCCTCCTGTCATAAGGAACGCCTCGGGCAGATCAAGCCGTTTTCCTGACTCAAGAAGAGCGCGGTAAAAATGCTGCCATACCATAAAAGTAAAGCCGAATATCACAAAGCGCTGACCTTTATATTTCTCAAGGAAAGAATCCAGCAAGTCACGGTTGAGAGACATATCGTCATTAAGAACATAGCACATCTCGCGAGCGCATACTTGAAGTCCGATTATAGCCGCACCGCGTGCCGTAAATGTCCTTCTGTCCTTCAGGACTGCGGGAGTGTCGATGATAAGTATCGGCAAACGCTGCTTTCCCCAGAAATCGCTCAGTATCTTTACCATGACCTTTTGCTGCATAAGAGCTGTTTCGCGGTCAACGAATATTTTCGATACAGCCTGTCCCGTAGTACCCGAGCTTGTCATAGTCTTGAATACCTGCCTGCAGTCTATGCTCATAAGGTCATACTCCTTGAACAGACGCACGGGAAAGAACGGTATGTCCGCGGGCGAGCAGATCTTTTCCGGGTCGTATCCAAGACATTCCAGAAGGTTTGCATACTGCGGACAGTTTTCTTTGTGATGCTCTGTCAGCACAAGGAGCTCTCTTGTCAGCAATCTGCGCTTTTCATCGGATGTGAGAGAATATGGTTCAAACGCGTTAAAATTTTCTATCATAAAAGTGTTCCTTTTAGTTTTCTGCAATACAGATCTGTCTTCGGAGCTTGTCAGATGCAGTGCAGACCATCAGACGTTCTTTCCGCAATATTCTCAGCTGTCAGTCCGCAGCATCTGCGGACATATGCGGGAGAACCAGCATCGGCAAACGTATCGTTAAAACCTATGAATATCTGCGGAGGTGCATTTCTGAAGCCGGCCTTATACTCGGCGACAGCGCTACCCATTCCGCCCGATATCTGATGTTCCTCTGCGGTCACGACAAGGGGATATCTGCCAAATATCTCAGAAAGCCCCTCTTTATCCAGCGGCTTTATCGTATGCATATCGTACACCGCCGCTTCAATGCCCTTACCGCTGAGTATATCTGCGGCACAAAGTGCTTCAACGACCATAGATCCTGTAGCTATAATCACTGCATCGCTACCCTCACGAAGCTTTTTCAGCTTGTTCGGCACAAAATCGAAATCTTCTTTGTAAACCACAGGGCAATTCAACCCTCCGCTAAGACGTATATACACGGGGTCAGTCGTTGACGCGGCATATTCGGTCAGCTTTACCGCTTCAAGCGCGTCGGCAGCAGAAAGCACGGTAAGATTCGGCAGCGCTCTTGTAAAGGCGATATCCTCGGTCGCCCAATGTGACACTCCGGATTTTGCCGCCTGTACACCCGCAGAGGAACCTATCAGTTTAATATTGCATTTCAAATGCGAAAGATGCTGTCTAACCTGTTCAAGACTTCTGACAGCTATGAACGAAGCATATGTCGTGGCGAAAACGCAGTCGCCCTCCATCGCAAGACCTGCAGCAATGCCTATCATATTCTGCTCAGCTATACCGATATTTATGAGCTTTTCGGGGTGAGCTGCTTTAAATCGGCTCATACCCGACAGCAGCGCAAGGTCTGCGGTGAGCAGCTTAATGTTTGGACGGTTTTCGGCAATAGCGGGAAGTGCTGTAGTAAACACAGCGCCCCTTTGTCCAAGCCTTGAAAGAGTCCTTATCTCGATAGAAGTCATTATATCTCAGCCTCCCCGATTATCTCGGCGCGTGCCTGCTCATACTGCTTCTGTGTAATGCTATGATGATGCCATTCGGGAAGATTTTCCATAAACGAAACGCCCTTGCCCTTTACGGTATCGGCAATCACCATCTGCGGAGCATCGTCCGAACGGTCGGAAAATGCTCGCAGCAGGTCGGCAGTATCGTGACCGCTGCAGCATACGGTATGCCAGCCGAAGCTGACAAACTTATCTGCAAGCGGTTCAAGATGCATAACATCTTCAGTATCACCGTCATAAGAAAGATGATTGCGGTCTATTATCGCCGTAAGGTTTGAAAGACGGTAATGCGCCGCAGCCATGATGCCCTCCCATACTTCGCCCTCGTTGAGTTCACCGTCACCCATAAGGATATACACGCGAGCCCTGCTGCCGCGTTCACGAAGCTTTAAAGCCATACCTATTCCCACGGAAAGCGCCATGCCGAGACTTCCACCCGAGTATTCAAGACCTATCTCTTTTCGCATTGGGTACCCCGTAAGTCTTCCGCCGTCCTTTTGAAATTCAAGTAGCTCTTCGTGAGGAATAAAACCTGCTTCGGCAAGTGCCGGTAAATGTGCCAGCACACAATGGTTCTTGCTGGGTATAAATCTATCACGATCGGGATCTTCGGGCTGCTTTGAATCTATATTCAGCACTTCACCGTATAGCACAGACATTATCTCAACACAGGAAAGACTTCCTCCGAGATGCGAGCCGTTACTGCCCGAGGCAAGTGCCATATCTATTGCATCAAGACGTATGCTCCGCGACATTTCGGCAAGCCTTTTTGCGTTTTCGCTCGAACAGTCTATCATATAACTCTTCCTCCGTCAATTACAAGTATCTGACCTGTGATGAAAGCTGCCGCGTCGGAAGCGAGATAAAGCGCTCCCTGTGCGATCTCCTCTGGTTTTCCGAACCGCTTTATCACAGTACGGTCAAAGACCTTCTGTATCTCCTCATCAGATTTGTAATGCCCCATTTCGGTATCTGTGAGTCCCGGAGCGATCCCGTTGACACGGATACCGAACTCACCGAGTTCCTTAGCCGCAGCCTTGGTAAGCCATATCATTGCAGCCTTTGATGAGCCGTAGGCGATATACCCTTTACCTACTTCCATACCGCCGACCGAGCAGATATTGATTATCGAACCCGACTGCTGTCTCGTCATAGCACGAGAAATAAGCTGCATCATATGTATCTGTGCAAAAACGTTGATCTCGTATACTTCGCGCAGCTTTGAGACAGGGGTCATCATAAGTGTTCCGCCGTGACCCATGCCCGCATTGTTTACAAGCACATCCACGGACTTCTTGTATGAAAATATCTGCTTTACGCCCGCTTTCACGGCATTTTCATCGGCAAGGTCAAAATATACAGGCTCTATGCTTACTCCGCAGCTTTTCGACAGTTGATTTATCTCAGACTCAAAGCTTTCGCTCGGAGTTCTTGCGCAAGCCCATATATTGTATTTATTATGCGCGAATGTATGCATTATGGCATTGCCGATGCCACGGTTCGAACCGGTTATTACTGCATTCATCTGATTAAGCCTTTCATTGCACAGAAATACGGCGAGACATCTGAAGGATGAGATCGTAACCATCCCACAAAGTATCAAAATCTGCCGTTTTTCCAACGGGAACTATCCTGTCTATACCGTTCAGTCTGTGTTCAATAACAAAACTGCGGAGCTTCTCGGCAAGTTTTCCGTAATATGATATAGTCTGTATTCTCGGAGAAACGAGCCCTGCCAAAGCTTCAAGAGACGTATCAAAATACTCGATAAAGCTTCCACCGGCACATCGGTATTTTTCCAGATCAGGAGACAGGCTGTACACACGCATCCTGCTTATAAGCTGATCGGGCATGGGTATCACCTGCATATCCTTCTCTATCGCAAGGCGGCAGGCAGCGGTATACTTATCCACCGATATCACAGGCTCTACACTGTATTTTTCGAGAAGGTATCCATGTACCATTCCCCAGAAATGCTCTGCGGCACGCTCGCATATATCCTCATCTCCGAGCCAGTAGATTATCCTCGGTGAGGAGCAGGCATTCTGATCATAAAGATAAGTATCGTTATAAAAATCATGTGCCAATGCCGACTTTGACGAAAGTACAGCCTCTGCATCGAATACTGCGGCAGAGCAGCGGTCTGCAAAGGTTATCTCATTAGAGCGAGGCGGCAGCGGAGAGCATCTTACCTCTTCAACGGTACTGTCGCCTCCCCATATCACCCGCAGATCACAAACGGAAGAAAGCTCGTCATTTATCTTGCGGCTGCGCGGATATCTTACCAGAGTAATATAGTCCGCAAGCACGCTGTATTCACTGCTTGCAAGAAGTTCGCGGATACAGCCGCAGACTATCTCGATCTGCTCAAAGGGCTTTGATGACACCCTTACTATGCAGGCGTTGCCCGCAAGAAGAGCCACTGCCATGCTGTAAGCAAAAATTATAGGCACGTTTGAAGGAGCGATATGAAAGCTGATCCCCCTGCCGAGACGGTTTTCCGTCTGTCCCTCGTAACGGCAGCGAAGCCCTTCGATATTCGCCTGACGGCAGAAAAAGCCAAAGGCAACCACATCGGGATAATTCCTGCTTTGAGGATGTTTCATCAGCAATGAAGCAAGGCTGCCGAAAAACGAGCATACCTTCTGCGAAAACGGCGGCAGTGGAAAAACGCTGCCATACTCATCGAAGAGTTTGCCACAAAGCACCTCGATCTGTTCAGGATTTTTCAGCATATGTATCACTGCACCCCCTGATCTCTGCATTTTTCAGACGTCCGAGCACATGGAAATAAACACCCTTTCTTCCGCAGGGACAATCATCCTCTCCGACGATCACGCCCTCATCCTCGGTAAGAAGCGAGTGACCCGGATAGGAGTGCGGCAGCACAGATACGACCTGTATTATGCCTTTTTTGCCATGAGGACATACCGAAAAATCAAACGAGTCGCGAATTATCACATCAGAAAAAGTACTCGGATGAAGATGTCCGCATTCACATTCCATGCTTATGGTTCCTGTCTGTTCGACCATGCCATAATAATCATGCACGTCGGTGATCCCACAAAGCTCCTTCAGTTCCTCCCTGAAGGCTTCTGTTGAGATATGCTGATCGGCAAGTTTTTTCCAGCCACCCCCGTGAACAAGCACTCCCCGCGAAAGATCGGGGCGTTCGCCTGTTTCCCTCAGCACCTTGCAGAAATGTTGCCATATCATAAAAGTAAAGCCAAAAAGGAATATCCTTTCGCCGCTGTGCTTTTCGAGAAAGGCTTCGAGAGCCGCGATATCGAGCTTCATATCCTCATTAAGAGCAAACACCCTATCTGCCCCTAGCATCTGAAAGCCGAGTATTCCCGCACCTCTTGCGGAGAACATCATCCTGTTTTTTATAACGGCAGAGGTATCAAGAATTATCATCGGCAAACGTTTCTTGCCTGTATATTCGCACATAATGCGTGCAAGCACCTTGGACTGTGCCGATGAAGTCTGACGGTCAAGGAATATCTTTGATACCTGCTGTCCTGTAGTACCCGAAGATGTCATAGTTTTAAACAGTTCGCTTTCGGAAACGCTTCTCATCTCGTACTCTTTGAAAAGTCTGACAGGTATGAACGGCAGGTCACGGTGATCTTCTACAGCTCCGATCCGTTTCCTTGTATATCCGAACGCTCTGAGTATACGGTGATACTCGGGACAGTTACTGTCATGGTATAAAGTAAGTTCTCTGAGAGTATCTGCCAGTAAGGCTGTTTTCTCTGCATGAGCCGTTCCATATACGGGCTGCTGCAGTATAGTATCAAGATTTACCATACTGTTCCTCCAACACAGAATAAAGCACCTTTCCCGAAGTGTTTCGCGGTATCTCGGGAACAGGCACAACACGAAACGCCGCAAAATTGATCGAAAGACGCCCGCTGAGGTATCCTATCACTTCTTTTTCAAGGGTTTCATCTGCACCGACAAGATATACGTAAAGAAGATCGTCTTTCCCTCCGCATGCGCACTCATAGCCCTCAGACTTCAGCAGATTTTCCGTTTCGTCTAGATTCACGCGATTTCCGTATATCTTCAGGAACCTCTTTTTCCTTCCAACAAGATAGTAATAGCCGTCAGCGTCAGTCTTAGCCATATCTCCTGTATACAGAACGCCTCCGTGTGAATCGCCGTTAGCAAAATCATCTGCCGAACAGGCATAGCCGAGGGTCACATTACCGCCGCGATAAACAAGTTCGCCTACCGTATCGGGCTCGGTTATTATACTTCCGTCTGCGGCTTCAAGAGAAAACTCTCCACCCGGTACAGCGATACCTATACTTCCCGCCTTTTCCGGCAAAGCTTCCCACGGCAGGTAAGACATACGTGCAGTCGCCTCAGTCTGCCCGTACATAACTATAAAGCGTATGCCCTTGTTTCGGCATATCTCGTAATATTCGAGAACAAGCTCCTTTGACAGTCTTCCGCCTGCCTGGGTAAGGTATCGCAGAGAAGGCAGCTCCATTTGCCCGAAGCGGATCTTTTTCAATATTTCATAGGTATACGGCACTCCGCCGAAGGTCGTTGCCTTATGTTCCTTTGCTAAAAGCCAGAATTGTCTTTGCATCAGAGTCTGTTCGGTAGCAATAATGCAGGCTCCCGCACTCAGATGGGTCTGGATTATAGAAAGACCGTAAGTATAGCTCATGGGAAGTGTAGTGATGGCACAGTCATCATTTATTATTCCGAGGTATGATACGATAGAATCGGTATTGTACTGTATATTTTCATAGCTCTGCATAACGAATTTCGCGCTGCCCGTACTTCCCGAAGTGGTTATCATTACAGCAAGAGAATGGTCACAGGGACTTTGCTCGTATGATGTGCGAAGGAGATGATACCCTTCGAGTTCAGCACTTTTCTCTCCGCCGCCATAAAAATCTTTTCGGCAGCAAATATACTTCGGGCGATAAATGCTCACCAGTTCCTCAAAGCGGTCTTGTGGCAGTGAATCGTTAAGCAGAACGGGAACTGTCCTGCGTCTTAAAAACCCAACATAAGCCGCTATAGACGCAAAGCTGTTTTCACACTGTAAAAAAACAATGCTGCGCGGCACTGTTGCGAATGCAAATATGTCGGCAGCATCGATAAGCTCTCGATAGCTGTAGGAACGACCGTTTTCATCAATAACAGCCGTCCTTTCAGAGTAATCCTCAAGATGATCCCAGAAATACATAAGAATTCCTTTCACGCCGCTTAAAGTCAAAGATAGCGCGGCAGACAGTAAAGATCAGAATGCAACATCGTATTTTTCTGCAAGTATTTCTTTACCCTTTTCATAGGAGCTGAAATCAATGATATCATCAGTCTCCATCATAATATCGAACGCTTCTTCCAGACAAGCTATAAGATTCATATGTCCTACGCTGTCCCAGCTGTCAACTCCGGTATATTCAAGACCTGCAAGCTGTTCCTCGGTAACTCCGAGTGATTCCATAAATACCTTATTATACTTTTCAATATTGTTCATTTTTATGACCTCCATAAACATTCTGCGGCGCAAGAAGCCTTTATGATTCCGTGCCTAATACAAATACTATTATATCATATTTATTTGAATTTGTCAAGTATATTTCACTTTTAACATTCAGTATGGAAAGAATCTTGAAGCATTTGTGGTAACGTTGAACACAGTCGGTGCCGCAAGTGTAAACCATACTCACGAGATACTCGGCGGCGTATTCAATATTCCGATATCGACCGGCACTATCAATAACATGGTGTCACGATGCGCCCAAAAGGTCGAGCCTGTGTATAATGAGATCGGTGAGTAATTAAAGCAATCTCCGATCGGTCACGCCGATGAAGCAGTAACAAGCATTAACGGCAAGCTTGAATAGGCTCATTGTTTGTCAAACGAAATAATAAAGTACACATATATCGAACTGCATCAAAAACGCGGATTCAAAGCAATAGAGGATATTTGACTGCTCACCGGTTACAAAGGGATACTTGTGCATGACTGTTGGTCTCCGTATCGGAACCTCGAAGGAGTTGTCCATCAGCTTTGCTGTGCTCATTTGCTTAGGGAACTTAACGGAGTTTCTGAAAATTATCCTGAGCAGAAATGGGCACCTCAGTTCAAGGAGCTTCTGTTAAAGATGAAGCGGTCAAAAGATCGTGCCATCGTTCAGAGAGAAAAATCACTCAGTGAAAGTACTCTGAAAAAGTATTCGGAGCGCTACGATGAGAGCATAAAACTCGCGTATGATGAAAACCCTGTGCCAGAAAAGAAACCCGGCAAGCGTGGAAAACAGAAACGCGGGAAAGTGCTCAGTCTGATTGACAGGCCGAAAGAACACAAGAACGAAGTGTGCCTGTATGTAAATAACTTTGCGGTGCCATTCGATAACAACCGTGCTGAAATGGATATACAAAACATAAAGATGAAGACCAAAGTCTCCGGCTTTTTCAAGACCGAAGAAGGGGCTAACATCTATCTCAAAACAATGTCATTTTTGAGTGCTGCCAGAAAACCCGGAAATAGTGCTTATGAAGCGATAAGACAGGCTGTCATTGGTGTACCTGATGTGATTCTAGCGTTGGGGGACTGAATAGTCACCTTGCCGGAAAGGCTATCCTGATACTCAAAAAAGAATATATTGATCGCACATGGGCATTCCGTAAGGATGCCCCCGAACTATACAATTGACTTATGTACGAGTGTGTGATATAATTCTCTTGTAACGCATAATAGCGGAAACCGGAATTTATCGGAGGGAAATATGCAACATACAGGCACAATTTCTTTTGAAACATCAAGGCTTATTTGTCGTCGCTTTAATTCTGCAGATCACGAAGATATGTTCAGAAACTGGGCAGCTGATCCAAACATTCAATATGAATACGGAGAGCCTGTTTATACAGATATTTCGCAAGTCAAAAACTTACTGGCAGACTATATCGAAGGTTATAGAAATCTTGATTTTTACAGATGGGCAATTATTGAAAAAATGAGCAGTCAGAATATCGGGCAAATAGCATTTTGCAAAGTATACTCTGATTGTCATACAGCAGAAATAGAGTATTGTATCGGAGAACAATTCTGGGGAAATGGATATGCCGGGGAAGCACTGGCCGGACTTATTGATTTTACATTCAAAAGTACGGAATTTCTGAAACTCGAAGCATATCACAGGAGTGAAAATACTAAATCAGGACATGTATTGGAGAAATCAAAAATGCATATTACTGATACAGTTGAACGGTTTATAAGAGAGCATAGATCGCCTGTCGGAGAGGTATGCTATTGTATTGAACGAGATAAATACTTTAATTGAATTCCGATTCATATCAGCGGTCACTTATCCTCTTTCAATTCCGGTCCATCTTTGTAATGATTTACGTTAATTGTGAAAGGAGCGAATATGGTATTATTGATCAACGCTTGTGTCAGGAGCAATTCCAGAACTAAACGATTAGCCGACTGCCTCATCCGTACACTAAAAGCACCTGTCACTGAGCTCCGTTTATCTGAAAGTGTTTTCCCGTCAGTCGATGAAAAATTTCTTGTATCAAGAGATGAACTTATAAAACAAGGAAACTACAATCACCCTGTCTTTGACCTTGCACGGCAATTTTCAAATGCCGATGAGATAGTCATTGCGGCCCCTTTCTGGGATCTGTCATTCCCCGCCGCATTAAAATCTTACTTTGAGCAGATAAATGTTGTAGGCATAACATTCAGATACACAGAAGAAGGCGTTCCCGTCGGACTCTGCAAAGCACAAAAACTATACTACATCACTACTGCCGGAGGGGATTTTTTCCCCGAAGAATATGGGTTCGGTTATGTAAAAGCGTTAGCGCAGAACTTTTACGGCATCAAAAATGTTGAATTGATAAAAGCAACAGGTCTTGACATTTATGGTGCTGATGTTGAACACATAATTTCAGACTGTGAAAAAGATATACTTCACAGATTTGGTTCTGATATATAACCTTCATATTGAATGATGAGCGGAGAAAAAAATACGGAATCTGTTTGCGATCTTCTCATCTGTTTTTGCTGCATCGATTTCTTTTCTTGCTAAAATTCAAGATGAACTATCCCGAAGAATAACGAAAACCGGATTGCAGGGAGCTGTTGCACACGCAGCAGCCCCATTACTTTTTGTAAAAATCACGATATTATCATGTTTTGTGATAATGCATCCACAGCGTCCACGAGGCAGAACAGCTCCATGGAATCCGCATTTGGAGTGACCCAACGCAATTTGTAATCACTTATGATGCAACCATTCAGTCTCAACGATACGAAAGAATTTTCAGCCAAAGGGTTGGCAAATTGCCTGGTTTGTGCTATACTATGAAAGTAGTATAATATACTGCGCATATAGAAGGCTTTCGCTATCCTCCGGATATATGTTGTTTTTGAAATAGGAATACTATGACCGCAGACAGGATCTCCAGACTGAAAAGAGGTTTTATTATGGAAAACGGATTGATCTACACCAATGATAACTGCATAGGCTGCAACAAATGTGTGCGGATTTGCTGTTCTTTCGGGGCGAGTATATCGTATAACCGGCCTGACCATAATTCTATAGCTATAAATCCCGAACGCTGTATAAACTGCGGTGCCTGCATTGACGTATGCACCCACAACGCAAGGGAATACCGGGACGACACGGATCGTCTCTTTGATGATCTGAAAAACGGCGAAGACATATCGGTACTTATCGCTCCCGCTTTTGAAGCCAAATATCCCGCAGAGTACAAAAAAGCGCTCGGAACGCTCAAAGCGCTGGGCGTCAGACGGATACTGCCGGTATCGTTCGGCGCTGATATCTGCACATGGGCATATCTGAAGCTGATACGTGAAAAGGGGATGACCGGAAAGATATCGACTGCCTGTCCCGTTGTGACGGCATATGTCGAGCACTGGATGCCTGAGCTTATACCGCAGCTTATGCCGGTAAAGAGCCCTATGCTGTGCGCGGCGGTATATTACAGAAAAAATCTCGGTATCAACGATAAATTCGCCTTTATCGGACCATGTATCGCAAAACGCACGGAAACCGAAAAATATCCGGAATTGGTTTCGTACAGCATTACATTCCCCAAGCTCATGAATTACATAAAAAAGCATAATATCACCTCGGAAGAGCTCTCCGAAGAAACAGAATCGGGGCTCGGCTCATTCTATCCTGCAGCAGGCGGGCTCGCGGATAATATAAAATGGTTTATGGGCGATGATACGCCTGTGCGTATAGTCTCCGGAAAGATCTATCTTTATCAGCGATTCGTCAAGAATAAAACGAAGCTCACGGGAGATGAGCTGCCTTACGTACTGTTTGATGTGCTCAACTGCCGGGAAGGCTGTCTGGAGGGGACCGCAAAGATAGATGAAGAGGATCGCGAGGATAAGGGTCTTTCCGAAATAAATGACATCAGATCGGACAGCAAGAACAATTCGCCGGATTCCCCGTGGAACCCGGCTCTGAGCTGCGAACTTCGTCTCGAAAATCTTAACAGGCAATTTGCAGATCTCGATCTTGAAGACTATATGACCGAATTTACGGATAAGAGCAGCGCCTGCTCCGTTTCTTATCCCAACGATGAACAGGCTGAGGCAATTTATCTGTCGATGCACAAGGAAGACAAACACTCAAGAGAGATAAACTGCTCGGCTTGCGGATATGAGACCTGCAAAGAGATGATGACTGCGATATTTAACGGCTTCAATACGCGCCATAACTGCGTTTACAGCGAAAAGGAAGAGAGCATATTCCTGACGAAAATGTCTTTCAGCGACCAGCTTACCGGCGTCATGAACCGCAATGCTTATGAGAGAAAGCTGACCACAATGTTTGCAAAAGGCGGTTCGGTTGGTCTTATTCTTGCCGATGTGAACGGACTGAAGCAGGCAAACGATACCGAGGGACACGGTGCCGGTGACAGGCTTATAATTGAAACGGCACACGCTCTGGCCAATGAGTTCGGCGTGGAGAGAGTATTCCGCACCGGCGGAGATGAGTTCCTTGTGGTATTGCAGGATTTCAGCAAAACAGAGATTGAAAGCGATGTGCAGCTTGTAAGAGAATATCTTTCGAGCGTGAAGGTAAGTTCATCCATGGGCATCGCATTTACAGAGCACTATGACGGAGATATAGGTGCATTGCAGGAAATTGCAGATAAGAAAATGTATGAGGACAAGGAACTGTACTATAAGATGACAGGAAAAACCCGGAGAACCTGAATGCAGATGAGCGAATCGCTTGTAATAGTATCAGAAGGGGATGTATCTGAAGAACTGCACAGTGCGTATGGCATATGAAGTGGGACCGAGATATCAAAAAGAACTTTGAAGCATCTGTTCAGAAATGGATGGGTGCTATTTGCACTGACGAGCCAAACCCCGAAATGACGTCTTTCGTGTTCCGTGAGACACTCATGACGCATCTGCTGCTGCGGGGAAATGCCTACGCGCAGATCATACGGAACGGTCAGGGAAATGTCATCGGCCTGTACCTGCTGATGCCGGACAGAATGACAGGAATTATTCTGTTTTTCTTAATTCCTCAGCCTTTGTTCGTCTGGTTGATTTCCTGTTTCCATAATCCAAAAAGTATGCAAAATAATCGTCTTTACCGGAATAATGCCATACCCAATAAATCCGATAGATCACCCCCACCCTTGTTCCATCTGTTCTTTCGACCTTGTCTCCGAGATGATATTCCGGATAATACTTTGGTGAAAATTTATCTTTTGGAACAATAATAGTTTCTTTCCCATATTCATAAGCCAATTCAACTGAATCCCCCAGATCATTTATACAATAATCATATTTCCCGGGGTGATCTATTGATCTGCTCAAATACTCCTGATACTGCGTATCAATATAACCTATAGAATCTTTAAATCCATCCACTTCAAACGCTCCTTTGAATAAGCTATAATCTTTCTTTGAAATAGATTATAGCAAACTATCCGTTTATAATCAAGTGTTTTTTCTCAAGTAGATTACAGCCCGACGGAATATGAGGCGTTCACCTGCATCGAAAAGGAGGAGAAAGCTGCTGCCTTCCGTCCTATCGTGTATATCTGTTCACCTTGCTCCGGAGATACGGGGAGAAACGTAGAGAACGCCAAGAGATACAGCCGCTATGCCACTACCTGCCCTACCGCGAACCGCCCGCATTTTCGAGAACAGACAACAAAACTTTTATCTGCCCCGACTGCGGCACCAGAGAAGCGCTCGAAAGCATCGGGATCGGTGCCGATGAGCAGAATAAGATCATTGAAACCATACATTGCCATACGATCTGAACAGTCCTCACAATGTTTTAAAGGCACAGTCAGTAAAATCTATACTGCCTGTGCCTTCGATCGCTCTGAGAGCCTTTCAGATGAATTTCTGATGCATATTCGTTTTCATAACGTCTATGATCTCGGTGTTACTGGGTGTTGAAGTCCTTCTATCATCCCCACGGTGGAGTGCTCGCTGTCCTTATAGTTGTACTCGCAGCCATTAGAAGTGGAACCCGTCACTACCTATCAGTGCGGTGTTGGGGCGCCCTCTCTCCCTGATGTCGTACTCGTAGTCATCGTAGTATGCGGTTGCTCCTGCTGTAGTTGCGATCACTGCTGCTGCCATTACTGCTCCCATTACCGATATGATCATTTTCTTAATGTTTTTCATAGTGTTTCCCTCCTGTATTTTAATGAGTTGTTATTTTGTTTCTGTGATTATATAGTGCGTGCTCAATAACCGCCCTACGGGCGGTTATTGGCAGAAGCGGCTGCTTACAGCAGCTTCTGCTGCTGCAAATCAAAGATTTGCAGCGCACTACCTGATTAATGTCTGCTTATTGCTGACCTACGGTCAGCAATAG